>NZ_JBFNPK010000048.1:0-540 GCF_040812025.1 Alteromonas nitratireducens | reverse complement strand
TCTGGCCGCTCAACCTGCACGTTTTTGTATGCGTGCTTACCCGGCTGCTTGCTCATCAGCCCTTGTTCTTTCATCAGCCGGCCTACTTTGAACCGGCCCATGACGATGCCTTCATCGCGAAGCATATCAACAAGCGTTCGTGTGCCAGCAGACTGACGACTCTTATCGAACAGACGCTTCACTCTGGCTCGCAGAATACGCCGTTTAGCGCCAATCAGCCGGTGGCGCTTTCGTCGCTCGTAATAGCTACTGACACCAACACCTAACGCTGAACAGACCAATTCTGTTGATTCATGCACCCTCAACCGGTCTATCAGCGCGTGGATTTCAGGTCGTCGGACATTAAGAGTCTGCTTCACAGCGAGCAATAGCCTTTTTTAATATGGCCTTTTCTCGCTCCAGCCTATTCACGCGAGCTTCAAGTTCCTGAATACGTTGCTGTTCTGGTGTCAGGGCTTTTGATTTTGGTGTGCTGCCGCCGCGCTCAGACTCAAGCTGCTGAACCCATTTGCGCAGGGTATTTTCATGAACGTCTACCGC
>NZ_JBFNPK010000047.1:0-611 GCF_040812025.1 Alteromonas nitratireducens | reverse complement strand
CTCTCAGTTACTCAATTTTGATTGATTACTAATATCAGCTTTCCAAATTGTTAAAGAACATACTTAGGGTAAAAAACCCTAATCAATAGCCACTCAACAAGTGCTTATTCATTAGGATTCCAGTCCACTTCGACCAGGTAAAACCACTCACCTTCTTTAGCGAGCAATTTGCCTATTTCTTTCTTAGGCAAGGCGAGGGAATGCGTAGTGTGCGAGTAGCACATGAGCATTTCTCCAACGCAGCATAAGGAAGAAATGGTAGGCTTGGGCAGACTTGAACTGCCGACCTCACCCTTATCAGGGGTGCGCTCTAACCAGCTGAGCTACAAGCCTGTTCTTGCTTCTGCCTTGGCTCGTATTGCCGCGCTTGGTTTCGTCGCTCCTCAGTCACATACCTGATGTATGCTCCTTCGTCACTCCTCTAGTCGCGCACCACTACAAACCAATTCATCGCAATAACACTCTGCTTTAGCTCTGAACTATGAAGCAAAGTGGTGGAGCTAAGCAGGATCGAACTGCTGACCTCCTGAATGCAAATCAGGCGCTCTCCCAGCTGAGCTATAGCCCCATATATGGTCGTTCTTCTTTCTAGACAAAACAATCTGTGTAGG
>NZ_JBFNPK010000046.1:0-617 GCF_040812025.1 Alteromonas nitratireducens | reverse complement strand
TGTAAACCTCCCCTAAACTAGTGACATACCTTTTTAGAGTTCTTCGGCGTACACTGAGCCAAGAAGGAGAACTCCTGATGAAAAAGTCCCGATACACAGAAACACAGATCGTTAAGATCCTGAAGGAAGTGGAAGCTGGTAGGTTGGTCAAAGAAGTCTGCCGTGAATACGGCATTTCTGATGCCACCTACTACAACTGGAAAGCCAAATACGGTGGTATGGAGGCGTCGGACATCAAGCGCCTTAAAGAGCTTGAGGACGAGAACAGGCGGCTGAAGTCGATGTTTGCCGAGCTCAGCCTGGAACACCGGATACTCAAAGATATCGTTGAAAAAAAGCTGTAAAGCCAGCGATCAGACGTGAACTAGTGAATTATGCGCGAGAGCAGCATGGCGCCAGTTTGCGGATGGCGTGTCGCGTAGTTGGCATCAGTGACTCGGTCTATCGGTATCAACCGGATAAAGCGCGTGATGACAAGGTCATCGCCAAGCTGCAGGAAGCCGTTGAGCGCTATCCCGCTTACGGCTTCAGCAAGCTATTTAAAATCCTGAAACGTTGGGGACACGGCTGGAACCACAAGCGTGTGTATCGTATTTACTGTGAGTTGAAGCTCAACA
>NZ_JBFNPK010000045.1:0-662 GCF_040812025.1 Alteromonas nitratireducens | reverse complement strand
GGGCTCCCACTGCTTGTACGTATACGGTTTCAGGTTCTATTTCACTCCCCTCACAGGGGTTCTTTTCGCCTTTCCCTCACGGTACTGGTTCACTATCGGTCAGTTAGGAGTATTTAGCCTTGGAGGATGGTCCCCCCATATTCAGTCAAGATAACACGTGTCCCGACCTACTCGTTTTCACTGTAAAGAATCCTTCGTGTACGGGGCTATCACCCTGTATCGCGCCACTTCCCAGAGGCTTCCACTAAACTCTAAACAGCTTAAGGGCTGCTCCCCGTTCGCTCGCCGCTACTAGGGGAATCTCGGTTGATTTCTTTTCCTAAGGGTACTTAGATGTTTCAGTTCCCCTCGTTCGCCTCACTTACCTATGTATTCAGTAAGTGATACCTGTAAACAGGTGGGTTTCCCCATTCGGACATCTGTGGCTCAAATGCGTTTTGTCAGCTCACCACAGCTTTTCGCAGACTTACACGTCCTTCATCGCCTCTAACTGCCAAGGCATCCACCGTATACGCTTTGTCACTTAACCATACAACCCCAAATAGCCTTTTGAATCCTACTTTGAGTGGTGAGTTAACACCTGTTGCATGATGACAAGCTAATCGTGAATATCCTTGCTATCAATCAAATCGATAACAAGCAATTCAAGTCAAGTAGAGTAG
>NZ_JBFNPK010000044.1:0-939 GCF_040812025.1 Alteromonas nitratireducens | reverse complement strand
TGACCCGTCCTAAATAAAGTTGACACTTTCCAGCTTCTTTTTGGAGAGTGTAATGAATACAAGTACTAAACGAACTCAGCGGGATTATTCACTGGCCTTTAAACTGGCGGTTGTCGACCAGGTAGAAAAAGGCGAAATGACTTATAAACAAGCACAAGAGCACTATGGAATACAGGGGCGTTCCACGGTGCTAGTTTGGCTTCGTAAGCATGGTCGTCTAAATTGGAGTAATGGCACTCCGTTACTAACAGGAGCAACGACCTCCATGCCAACACTCCCCTTAACACCAGAGCAGCGGATTAAAGAGTTAGAACAGCAGCTTGAAGACAGTCGTCAGAAGGCTGAGTTTTTTGAAGCCGTCGTCAATGTATTAAAAAATGACTATGGAGTTCGCATTACAAAAAAGCACAAACAGCAGTTATCGAAACTCAGCAGGTCAAAGGACTCTCCGTAAGTCGGGCATGTGCATTTATCGGGATTACCCGTCAGGCGTACTACAAGCGACTGCAGTTCCGTCAGCAGCGGGACCGTTTTAATCATCACGTTATCGGGTTTGTCCGGGAAACTCGGCTGCAACAGCCAAGGATTGGTACGCGAAAGCTGCATTACCTGATGCACGAAAACCAGCATATCCGTATTGGTCGCGACCGCCTGTTTGAATTACTGCGGCACCACCGTTTATTAGTCAAACCCAAGCGTGCCTATCACAAAACAACACACAGTCATCACCGTTATCACTGCCATCCCAATTTACTCAAGGCAGAAAACAATGGCGTTGTGCCTCACAGACCTGAGCAGGTATGGGTGGCAGATATCACATACTTGCCAACGCATCAGGGCGATACATATCTGAGCCTCGTTACTGATGCCTACTCACGAAAAATCGTCGGCTACCACCTGAGCGCCGATATGACGGCCGGCGCTGTTGCGAAGGCATAC
>NZ_JBFNPK010000043.1:0-942 GCF_040812025.1 Alteromonas nitratireducens | reverse complement strand
AGCCTTTTGAATCCTACTTTGAGTGGTGAGTTAACACCTGTTGCATGATGACAAGCTAATCGTGAATATCCTTGCTATCAATCAAATCGATAACAAGCAATTCAAGTCAAGTAGAGTAGTTCTAGTGCAAAATCGTGATGCGAAGCATCGCGACTTTTGCGCAAGGAGGACTCACAGTACGCTCAGTTGTTAAAACTGAACACACCGATAATCTCTCAGTTACTCAATTTTGATTGATTACTAATATCAGCTTTCCAAATTGTTAAAGAACATACTTAGGGTAAAAAACCCTAATCAATAGCCACTCAACAAGTGCTTATTCATTAGGATTTGTATCCATACCGACCATCTCAGTGCCCAGGCTTTTTTAGCGAGCGAATCGCCTTCTCCACTTTAGCGAGCAGGGAAATTGTCAGCCGATTTTATATCGGCGGTTAAGCAATTTTCCGCGACTCTAGCGAAGCGAGAAAATGGTAGGCTTGGGCAGACTTGAACTGCCGACCTCACCCTTATCAGGGGTGCGCTCTAACCAGCTGAGCTACAAGCCTCCAGCTTACTTCGCCTAAGCTTCGTACTTGAGCTCTTGGATTCGTCTAATCCGGACTCGGTTCGTCAGTTACGTACTTGGTGTACGTGCCTTCCTCACTCCTCAAGTCGAGCTCAATTACAAACCTTATGCTCGCAATCTGACTCTTTTCTGACTCAGATGGCTTGAATCTGGTGGAGCTAAGCAGGATCGAACTGCTGACCTCCTGAATGCAAATCAGGCGCTCTCCCAGCTGAGCTATAGCCCCATATATGGTCGTTCTTCTTTCTAGACAAAACAATCTGTGTAGGCACTGCATTAACAGCGTCACTGTCGACTTTTTGGTAAGGAGGTGATCCAACCGCAGGTTCCCCTACGGTTACCTTGTTACGACTTCACCCCAGTCATGAAACACA
>NZ_JBFNPK010000042.1:0-963 GCF_040812025.1 Alteromonas nitratireducens | reverse complement strand
GTTGCCAGGCTCAAGCGAGAACTGGCTAAGGTCAAAAAGGAACGCGATTTTTTGCGAGAAGCGGCAACGTTCTTCGCCAAAGAGTTACCGTAAGGTATCAGGCTATATCGCGTTGCCGCGACAACTTTGCTGTTCGTATGATGTGCCGCTGCCTGAAGGTGTCACCCAGTGGTTATTATGCGTGGGCGACTCGCCAGCCAAGTGCGCGCGATGTGGCTAACGCACAACTGCTCAAGCGCATGCGAGAAATTCATGATGATAGTGGCGGCATTATTGGCGCACCGCGCATGCATGAAGACTTGCAAGGTGAAGGTGTACAGGCCAGTTTAAATCGCATAGCACGGCTCATGGCTACGAACGGCATTTATGGCTGGCCGCGCAAAAAAGGTCGGGGCGCAAAACGAAGTTCAGTGCGTCCTGCTGGGTTAACCAATCACCTTGAGCGCAACTTTACTGCACAAGAGCCAGAAACGAAATGGGTCACTGACATCACTGAAGTTAAAACGCAGGAAGGGAAACTGTACCTGTGTGTGGTGCTCGACCTGTTCAGCAAGCTGATTGTCGGGTGGTCAATGCATCATCGCCAGGACAGACACATGGTGATGCGTGCTGTTGAAATGGCGGTGTGGCAGCGGCAAAGGCAGAATAACGTAGTGCTACACTCTGATCGCGGAACGCAATTTACCAGTAGTGACTACCAGAAGTTGCTCAAGCGAGAGAATATAACCAGTAGTATGAGCGCTGTAGGCCACTGTGCAGACAATGCTGCCTGTGAAGGCTTCTTCGGTGTACTGAAACGAGAACGTATCAACTATCGACAATACCGAACAAGAGATGAGGCCAGAGCAGATATATTCGATTACGTTGAACGGTTCCATAATCCAAGAATGCGACGTAGACTTGCTAATCAAGACAAAAAGTTTACGTCTTTATTAAACCGTCCGTGAAAACGGGGTAGAACCC
>NZ_JBFNPK010000041.1:0-1298 GCF_040812025.1 Alteromonas nitratireducens | reverse complement strand
GCAGATATATTCGATTACGTTGAACGGTTCCATAATCCAAGAATGCGACGTAGACTTGCTAATCAAGACAAAAAGTTTACGTCTTTATTAAACCGTCCGTGAAAACGGGGTAGAACCCCTCTCTCAATCGCTCATGACAGTTGAACTGTTAAGGAAAGTGGGAAACTCGATTTTAGAGTTATAGCAGGATATCAATAGAAGCAGGGTAGACGTGTAAGGTGTTGATTCTATTGCGTAAAAGTGCTACTTTGGCAATTCAATTATACAAGGATGTAAAAGATATGAAGCAAGTATTGCTGTGTTTATTAATCAGTCTCGTTTCGCCGCAATTAGCCGCAAGTTTAGTCACTTTCGAGTTTTCCGGCGTCTTCGATAGAGTAACAGACAATAAATCAATCCTTCCCAACGATATAGGCATTGGAACTGAATTCAAAGGTTTCTTTACTTACAACTATGACCCGAGTCTTAAAGAAAATAAGTCATTTGAGAATGATCCAACCGTCGCATTTTATCCGGTGATATCAAACTCTTTTGCGGAGTTCGGTAATTTAAATATTGAAGGGGATACTCGATTTAGTTCAAATACTGTTCAAATTTGGGATGACCGACTTTCCGGAGGGAGGCTTATGGATCTTTTCTGGATTAGTCCGGGTTTAGATTACTCGCCTCCTTTCAATCTCGGAATCGGAAATACACTTACTGCATCTTATACCTTTAGTTTGTGGGATTATTCAGCTGATTTTATTCAGGGAGATATATTACCCAAGCCAGAGGATATCGTGTTGGCTGATTTTGACAGGACTTCCTTCTCTATTTTTGCTATGAACCACGATGAGTTCAACGATTACAACAGTGGAAAGCGAACTGATTGGACGTACGTGCGCTTAGAGGGGGGAATTACTAGTTTAAGGCAGGTTGTTGCGCCAGTAAGTGAACCATCCACGATATTTATTTTTATATTGAGTATCTGCATTTTTCTAAGGTTGCGACCTTGCTCTCAATGAACCTTTGCTTTTGCTTTGTGCCTTAAATTATTAAACAACTTAATTAATTGAGTGGTTCAATGTATGCCTTATGGTTGCAGAACTGCGTTAAACGACTTATTTCATAGAAACAGGTATAAATTCATCACCCTAAAAACCCGCCATCTGGCGGGTTTTTTATGTGCGTTTCATGAGTTGACTAGTCCTGATATAAGTTGACACTTATTTCAGTTTAAAGCGCCCGGTGAACTTCATCGGGCGTTTTGTATTTTAGGGCCAGATGCGGCCTTTTCTCATTATAAATCGCGACAGACT
>NZ_JBFNPK010000040.1:0-1549 GCF_040812025.1 Alteromonas nitratireducens | reverse complement strand
AGCAGATATATTCGATTACGTTGAACGGTTCCATAATCCAAGAATGCGACGTAGACTTGCTAATCAAGACAAAAAGTTTACGTCTTTATTAAACCGTCCGTGAAAACGGGGTAGAACCCATGATTGCCTCGCCGACGCTGCGCGTCATGATGACTGGCGCGAATGGGCTAAACCAACAAATCTGTTTTATTTAGCTGCGAAGTCACGTGGATGGCAGTTTATTTGTAAGGATGTGATCATGCAAAACTCCATGAAAAAGTGGTTTCAAAGTAAAAAAAATGGAGTTGCGTAATTGCGTCAGAGTAAGTACTCGAAGCCAAGTGGTGTGAAAAAGCCATATTATCGAAATGGCCCCAGCCATCGTGACGGCGCGGATGTGACTTTTGGTGACATTGTAAAAATATTCGGATTCCGGACAGCTAAGGTTGGCGCTTGGGTAAATCAACAAGAGCAGCAAGCCGCTGCAAATCTTTTCTTTGATGCTCTTTGCGATTTGATGACCATACTCCAGGTCAACGAACAGGTCATATCCCTTCGCGGAACATTGTCCATTGCGTTTGGTAGTGGTGGGAATAAGTACAGTTCAGCTCATTACAACTCGGCGACACGAACTATTGCCTTGGCTAAAAACGCAGGCCCCGGCTCCCTTGCACACGAATACTTCCATGCCTTCGACCACTTCATAACAGGTCGTTTTCTTAAGAAAAGCAGTACAAATGATTTCGCATCATCATTATGGCTTCAAAGGGGTGTGGTGGTTGAACACCCACTAAACAACCTCCTAGAATTATGTTACCAGCATATTTTTCTGAAGCCGGATAGTGATGAGCCAAGCGATGTTTTTAAAAGAAGCGCTCAAGCAGACAAGGCACTAGGTTCCTACTACTATGCACTCCCCCAAGAAGTCAGCGCTCGTGCATTTGAATCTTTCGTGCAAGATAATCCAATAAAGAACCAGTTTCTTGTGAAAGGTACAAAACAGTCGGTTGAAGCAAAATTAGGCATTTATCCGCTGGGAGATGAAAGGGCAAATATAAACAGCCACCTCAGTACCTACTTTTCAATGCTTGGAAAAGCAGTTGAAAGCTCATAGCTCTCGAATTTAATGAAGAGCTTGCAATTCCACTATTGCGATAAAGAACTGAATTTTAAAGATTCACCAGAATTCAAAATGAATTTATGTGATATATTTTTTACCCAAAGCAGTTATTAAAGAGAACCAATCAGCGAATGCGATAAAGTTCTATAAGGGAGATAGAGATGGCGTTTGATCAGTCCAAGGCGTTCACTCAATTAGAAGAAATACTTAAAGAGCAAGATAAGGAAAACTTCTTCTTTGATTTCATGCTCGCATTCAAGACACCTCGCGCAACCATAACAAAACTGAAAAATAATATAGGGTCTGTAGTGGCAGACTAAACCCGAACACTGTTTTAAGTGGTAGCATTACACTTAATAACGAGGTGTTCAATGAGAAGACAAAGACGGTCATTCAGTCCGGAATTTAAACATGATGCAGCCAGTCTGGTGCTTGATCAGGGGTATAGCG
>NZ_JBFNPK010000039.1:0-2038 GCF_040812025.1 Alteromonas nitratireducens | reverse complement strand
GGATATTACCTGATGAATTATTACAACTGGGAAAGACCGCATCAATTTAACGATGGGCTACCACCGGCAAAAGCGGAAGAATTAGCTAAAATGGTGTCCGGGTTTTATTGACCACTACAGATGCAGCATATGGAGAGTAACCTTCGGCTTTTAGTCACAAACAAAGATAGTTAACGTTGATAGCTCCGTCAGCTAAGTTCTATATTAAGAGATAGTTATTTCAAAAGGTCGTTCTATGAAGTCTCTCAAAGCGCTGCAACCAAACAGAGGATCATCCCCCGACGTGGTAAATATTGTTTCTGGGGGGAAGGTTAATAGAGAGTCCTCCCTGCTTGATGAACTCAGCGTGATCAGAAATGGGTTACCAGTTAACACAGTAAGACATCTCGGCACAATTATGCTGTGGAATAAAGGAATGCTCGCGAAACACCTGCACACAACTACCAAAACATTAGAGCGATGTGCTAAAGATAATAAGCCCCTTAATTCGCAAATTAGTGAGAGTGCGCTGGATATAGCCAAGTTAACGGATACAGGCCTTGCTTATTTTGGAAGCATAGAGCGGTGGAGACTATGGCTAAATACTCCCAACATGCAATTTCACAATGAGAAGCCTTCATCAGTGATAGATATAGCGACGGGTCGAAACCTCATTCGCAGAATTATCCGAGGTCTTGAGTACGGCTTTGCTGCCTGATATTTGTATTTCGCGATGTCTACCCGTTTTTTCAACGATGTTCTTGCTAAAATAGATGTACTCTCTCAAATGCAGGGTAACGAGACTTAGAATATCTAAAAGTGCTAATGATTAGCATCTTGCCGCTCCAATTCTCTGAAAACAGATCCCACAACGACAAAAAAGCACTATACTTTTGTGACGCAAAAACTTAAAAAGCCGCATTAGGCTGTTATTGGCCATCAGTTAAGCTGGGAGGTTAATAACAAGGGGAGCGTCATTATTAAATCACTAAGTATGCAAAAAAACTCTCGTCCTGGACATCTATATAGACCACATCCCGGCGAAGTTTTAAAGCGTCGATACATTGACAAATCACCCCTCACACAGCATGAGATTGCTGTGCGCCTTGGAATAAACACAAATCAACTTTCATGCTTTATCAATTGCAACTGTGACCTGACCCTTGAATTGGCCAAAAAGCTAGAGTTAGTAAGTGGTATTAGTTCTGCAGCTTGGATGAACTATAAAATCGCCTATGATATTTATAAAGCTGCCGATCTAAGCAACTAGTAGTAGAATGCTATCTATATCAGCGTAACTCGATAATAAAAAGAATATATGCCCTTAGAATTAGCTGTTTATCAGCTATTATTTAGCTATTCATTATACTGAAACACCTTGGACTCTTGATGAAAAGGACTTTCTCGATTTTTCTGACGCTGATATCACCATTCGCAATAGCCGACAGATATGCTCTTAATGATAAATTTGATGACTTCCCGAGCGGTGGAAGTGATCCTATTTTAACGTTTCTGGGCGCTGTCCTATGTATTTGCCTTTCTTATTATTTCCTATTTTCTTCGTATGTTGAATGGTGTGAAAGACGAGAAAACGGTGAAAAAGTAAAAAGGGAAAGCTTGTTATACGATTTGTTTTTTCCATTAGTTGTCTATGCTTTAGCTACATTTTTCATTGCCGCTCCCTTTTTAATTGTTGCAACATGGCTTGGCGGGCAAGACCTAGTAAATGAGCATGGTTTTGAGTTTGGTGTTTCAATCTTTGCTGTCCTCACATTTTTACGTCAAACCTAACCAACGTGCATGTATTGGACATTTTGGGACACAAAAAACACAACTTAATAATTCTTATCTCTCATCCACTTTTTCTCGATTGTTGGAGAAGTAACCGAGACTTAACCTAATCCATAGAGTTATTTCTAGAGATAGCCTATGAAGAGTTTCGGGTTCTACCCCGTTTTCACGGACGGTTTAATAAAGACGTAAACTTTTTGTCTTGATTAGCAAGTCTACGTCGCATTCTTGGATTATGGAACCGTTCAACGTAATCGAATATATCTGC
>NZ_JBFNPK010000037.1:0-2377 GCF_040812025.1 Alteromonas nitratireducens | reverse complement strand
CGGGGTGACTGCGTACCTTTTGTATAATGGGTCAGCGACTTATATTCAGTAGCGAGGTTAAGTGAATAACGGAGCCGTAGCGAAAGCGAGTGTTAACTGCGCGATTAGTTGCTGGGTATAGACCCGAAACCCGGTGATCTAGCCATGGGCAGGTTGAAGGTTGAGTAACATCAACTGGAGGACCGAACCCACTAACGTTGAAAAGTTAGGGGATGACTTGTGGCTGGGGGTGAAAGGCCAATCAAACCGGGAGATAGCTGGTTCTCCCCGAAATCTATTTAGGTAGAGCCTCGGACGAATTCCATTGGGGGTAGAGCACTGTTAAGGCTAGGGGGTCATCCCGACTTACCAACCCTTTGCAAACTCCGAATACCAATGAGAACTATCCGGGAGACACACGGCGGGTGCTAACGTCCGTCGTGGAGAGGGAAACAACCCAGACCGCCAGCTAAGGTCCCAAAATATTGCTAAGTGGGAAACGATGTGGGAAGGCACAGACAGCTAGGAGGTTGGCTTAGAAGCAGCCACCCTTTAAAGAAAGCGTAATAGCTCACTAGTCGAGTCGGCCTGCGCGGAAGATGTAACGGGGCTAAGCAATATACCGAAGCTGCGGCAGCAAGTTTACTTGCTGGGTAGGGGAGCGTTGTGTAAGTGGATGAAGGTGGTTTGAGAAGACTGCTGGACATATCACAAGTGCGAATGCTGACATGAGTAACGACAATGCGGGTGAAAAACCCGCACGCCGGAAGACCAAGGTTTCCTGTCCCATGCTAATCAGGGCAGGGTAAGTCGGCCCCTAAGGCGAGGCAGAAATGCGTAGTCGATGGGAAACGGGTTAATATTCCCGTACTTATATAATCAGTGATGGAGGGACGGAGAAGGCTAGGCAAGCTTGGCGTTGGTTGTCCAAGTGAAAGCGAGTAGGCCGAGAACTTAGGAAAATCCGGGTTCTTAAAGCTGAGACGCGAGACGAGCTCCCAAGGGAGTGAAGTTGTTGATGCCCTGCTTCCAGGAAAAGCTTCTAAACTTATGATTATATAAACCGTACCCCAAACCGACACAGGTGGTCAGGTAGAGAATACTAAGGCGCTTGAGAGAACTCGGGTGAAGGAACTCGGCAAAATAGTACCGTAACTTCGGGAGAAGGTACGCCCCTGTTTGTGAAGGACTTGCTCCGTAAGCAGATGGGGGTCGCAGTGACCAGGTGGCTGGGACTGTTTATTAAAAACACAGCACTCTGCAAACTCGAAAGAGGACGTATAGGGTGTGACACCTGCCCGGTGCCGGAAGGTTAATTGATGGGGTTAGCTTAGGCGAAGCTCTTGATCGAAGCCCCGGTAAACGGCGGCCGTAACTATAACGGTCCTAAGGTAGCGAAATTCCTTGTCGGGTAAGTTCCGACCTGCACGAATGGTGTAACCATGGCCACGCTGTCTCCACCCGAGACTCAGTGAAATTGAACTCGCTGTGAAGATGCAGTGTACCCGCACCTAGACGGAAAGACCCCGTGAACCTTTACTACAGCTTGGCACTGAACATTGAACCTACATGTGTAGGATAGGTGGGAGGCTTTGAAGCACAGACGCCAGTTTGTGTGGAGCCGCCCTTGAAATACCACCCTTGTATGTTTGATGTTCTAACTTAGGTCCCTAATCGGGATTGAGGACAGTGTCTGGTGGGTAGTTTGACTGGGGCGGTCTCCTCCCAAATAGTAACGGAGGAGCACGAAGGTTAGCTAATCACGGTCGGACATCGTGAGGTTAGTGCAATGGCATAAGCTAGCTTAACTGCGAGACAGACACGTCGAGCAGGTACGAAAGTAGGTCATAGTGATCCGGTGGTTCTGTATGGAAGGGCCATCGCTCAACGGATAAAAGGTACTCCGGGGATAACAGGCTGATACCGCCCAAGAGTTCATATCGACGGCGGTGTTTGGCACCTCGATGTCGGCTCATCACATCCTGGGGCTGAAGTCGGTCCCAAGGGTATGGCTGTTCGCCATTTAAAGTGGTACGCGAGCTGGGTTTAGAACGTCGTGAGACAGTTCGGTCCCTATCTGGTGTGGGCGTTGGATGATTGATGGGAGCTGCTCCTAGTACGAGAGGACCGGAGTGGACGAACCGCTGGTGTTCGGGTTGTGATGCCAATCGCATTGCCCGGTAGCTACGTTCGGAACGGATAACCGCTGAAAGCATCTAAGCGGGAAGCCGGCCCAAAGATGAGTCATCCCTGGACGTAAGTCCTGGAAGGGTTGTTATAGACGATGACGTTGATAGGCAGGGTGTGGAAGCGTTGTAAGGCGTTAAGCTAACCTGTACTAATTGCCCGAGAGGCTTAACCATACAACGCCCAAATGGCTTTGTATGAGACGAGCTAA
>NZ_JBFNPK010000036.1:0-4332 GCF_040812025.1 Alteromonas nitratireducens | reverse complement strand
TGGCTGCATCATGTTTAAATTCCGGACTGAATGACCGTCTTTGTCTTCTCATTGAACACCTCGTTATTAAGTGTAATGCTACCACTTAAAACGGTGTTCGGGTTTAGTCTGCCACTACAGACCTGTAACTATGAAGTCTTTTACATATGTTGATTGAGGGAAGGTTTACTGGTTAAAACCCGCATTCATTTTTGAATCGCCGCTAGGTCAGTAGACGAAGTATACATGCTTGGAAGTAGGGGGCTAAATTAGGAGAGCCGCTCTCAAGGACAGCAAAGAATCGATAAAACCACAGCAACGTTTGCCTTAGTTTTCTTATTCCTTCAGGTGACTTTACTACTACCCTTTACCGCCTTAGACCTCTGTTCACATATTTTTTTTGCAAGTATTTCCATCCCTTGTTCATAACCGTTGAGGTTAAAGTTTTCTGATTTCTCATTCATGAAACCATGGAAGTAAGGTACTTGCCGAACTGAAACGTTCTTCTTATTTTCAATTTGGTCTATGAGTTGTCTGACTGAAAAGTGCCGCTCTGCTTTAGGAAAAACCATCTGGATTGGAAAGGTTGGTGTAACATCAGTTCGATTCCTAATTTGGGAACCATAAAAGCATATTGCTTCAGAAATATTGGATAAGTCTCGATTTTCGGATAAGTTCCAAATCGCGGATGCGCCAATACTAAAACCAATAAGAAGCAGCTTTTCAGAACATGAGCTCACATACTCTTCAACCAGCTCGCCATAGCACCCCAGACCAACGTTTTCCGTAAAATACGTATATGCCCCCCCTTCACTATCGAAATCCATATGCCGCCCGTTATACGGTTCTAAGATTACGGCATTTTCACTGATAGTTGCTGCAAGCTGCTCAAGTGCCGGTGTCTTACCAAAAATGTCCGTGGCAATTATGATTTTCATTGATGCAGTAGATAATTTTCAATTTAAAAGTAGTCGGAAGCCTTACACAGGCAGCGATTATTATAAATACTTTTATTACTAATCGCCTTGCAGAAAAAATATCTGCTGACCAACTTCCTTCTTGAAACTATCGATCCATTTTATTTGAAATCGTAGTTTGTTATTGATTAAGATATACTTAATCTGTCCCTACTCATTTACAGAGTAACTTAACTAGGCGCTATGAGGAGGTCAATGTGGAAACTCAACCCGATGAAACAAAAGTCGATGAATGGCCGTCAATAATGCTGGATATCGATCTATTGAAAACATTCAATGCAATTGCTGAAACCGGCAGTATGGCAAAGGCTGCGAGGATGGTATTCAGGACGCCTGCCGCGGTAAGCATGCAAATAAAAAAACTGGAAGAGTTGCTAAAGTGTCAGTTGTTATCGAGAAAGTCGAAAGAAACGAAGCTAACGAACGAAGGTGAGACGCTGATCCGTTACTGCAGGCAAATACTGCGCCTTAACGATGAAGCTGTCAGGCATTTTATAAAGCCAAAGCTCACGGGTAAGGTTACGGTTGGTTTGCCCGAGCAATTTGGCAGCTACGAGCTCCCGTTGATCCTTTCTCATTTTGCAAAGACACACCCGTCAGTTCAGGTAGACGTAGTTATGGATCAAAGCTCTATCTTATTGAAAAAGTTCGAAGATGAGATTATCGATATTGCCATGCTCTCAGTAAATATCGATACAAAATCTGAAGCAAGCATGAAACCTGTTCGACTAGAAAAGATTGTATGGGCAGCCTTGGATGGCGGAGAAGCCATTAATAAAGAGCCGCTCCCTTTGGCGTTGGCCGAAAAAGGATGTAACTGGCGCGATCTTGCACTAAAAGCGCTAGATACACAGGGAAGAAAGTATCGCCTGGCCTATTCTAGTGAAAATTGTAATGGCCAATTAGCTGCGGTAAGAGCCGATCTCGCTATTGCTGCCGTGCCAGACACTCTGGTAAAACCACCTTTAAAGAAAGTCCCCGAGTCATTCGGACTGCCTACGATTGGTTACGCACAAACCTCGCTTCTGGTCAGAGAAGAAGCCTCCGATGAGGTAAAAGCGCTTTCTGACTTTATGATGAATATACTCACAACACAGCGCCATTAAAGGACAATAACAAACCTATATCACGGGCACGGCGGCATCAAAGTAGGGACTGCCGTTTTGCCTCAATCCGCCGCTTTATTTGAATAAAACAAATCACGCAAGTTCAATTCTGTTTTCAGACTTACCCCACTCCAGCGATTAAGAATAACTTAACTTTTAATTCAATTTATTTAGATTGTCTTAACCTCTTGTTGCCATCAATAATAATTGCGACTTCAACACAAAAGGAGCAAGAACATGAAATTATTGATTGGAATTATTTTATCTCTCGTGCTGTTTGATGTTAGCGCATCAGGGAGCGAGGGCATTAACGATAATACGTTTTTAACCGATCAACGATACCCTTACAAAACGCTAGTACATCTTTCTGACAAAGTGCTTGTTAAGTATTCGCAAGTGAGCGAGGACTCATTCACCTGTAACGCAAAAATAATAACAGCCGGTGCGTTTTGGGAAACGGATGAGATCCGCGTTGATGCAGAGAATTTCGTGTCAGATGCTTTTGCAGCATGTGTAGAGCGCGAAATTGCAAAAGACATACTTGGACAAATTTTATAATCGTTATTACCTGAGAATTAGGAGTTTATTATGACCAACCTTGCAAGACGATATGCAGGCTTTTCTGTTGAGAATACAGGAGGTAACCCCGCTGGCGTAATGATAGTGAATAATGAATTGAGCGACGCTGAAATGTTGAGTATCGCGAAAAAAATTGGAGACTCTGAAACGGTGTTTGCTGTTCCCAAAGGAGAAAATCGCTTTGCAATAAGATACTTCGCGCCAGAAGCCGAAGTCGATTTTTGTGGTCACGCTACGGTCGCATTGGGAAAAGCAATTAAAGACGACTTTGGCAATGGCCAATACTACCTGGAGTCAAATAAAGGAACTTTAGCGCTTGTTGTTGATGATAGTGGGGAAATTTACTTTAGTTCACCTAAGACAAGCTCAAGAGAGTTGAGTCGCAAAGAATTGGATTTTTTAATAGCTAATAGCAGCATCCAACAAGCTGATATCAGTCAGCACTTGACTCCTTCAATGGTAAATGCCGGTAATAATCACGCACTTATTGTGGTGAATAATGCCGACGCGCTTGCAAACTTTGAATATGACTATGACGCTTTACAGCCATGGATGAGGGAAAACAAGGTTGTTACCTTTGCGGTCGCTGCTGGAGAAAAGAATGGTGATATTCGCGTCAGAAATGCATTTGCATTCGGCGGTGTCTACGAAGATCCTGCTACTGGAGCAGCTGCGGCGGCAATTAGCGGATTCCTCAGAGATAATGGGCTATTTACAGGTGATAACCTGGTCTTTCGTCAAGGTGAAGAAATGGGTCAGGCTTGCCTGTTGAAAACACACTTTTCTGATCAGGCTGGCAGCGAAATTAGGGTCGGTGGTAATGCCTACTTCATTGGCAATGTTGTGCTCTAATTTCCTTTTAAATCCATAACAATAAAAAAGAATGAGTGAAAATATGAGCACATTATTTACACCATTCAAGCTTACTAACGGCACCCTTATCAAGAATCGCATCGTTAAGTCTGCGATGTCCGATAACCTTGGTAACGGTGCCGGAATACCCACGCCAGAACAAATTAGCCTCTATGAACAGTGGGCTAAAGGAGGTGTCGGGGTGTTGATAGTCGGGGAAGTTCAAATCAGCCCCCACTACCCGGAGAGCGCAGGAAATTTAGTTGTTACTAAAGATACTTTCTCACCTGAATTCAGACAGTTAACTGAGACCGTAACTAGCAAAGGTTGCCACATTTGGGCTCAGTTAGGTCATGCTGGGGCACTATCAGACCCAAGCATCAGCTCACCAGCTGGTCCATCTGAAATTCAAAGCGATATGATAAATGCGAGAGAGCTACCTCAATCCTATCTGGAGGAACTTCCGAACTTATATGCTCGGAGTGCACTACGTTGCAAACAGTTGGGATTTTCAGGTGTTCAGATTCATGCAGCTCACGGGTTTTTACTTAGCCAAATACTGTCTCCTTTATTCAACAAACGTAAAGACAAATTTGGTGGCTCAATTCATAACCGTTTTACTCTGATAGAAAATATAATCGAGTCGGTAAGAGATAAGGTCGGCTCCAGGTTCCCTGTCTCATTGAAGTTAAATTGTTCAGACTTCCTTGAGGGTGGATTTGTAAACCTCCCCTAATTAGTTACACCCATAATTAGAGGTTTCGGCCAGTTCATGCTTGGTTAAATATTCCCATGGTGTCAGATCATTCAGCGCATCATGGGGGCGCTCTTCGTTGTAT
>NZ_JBFNPK010000035.1:0-4938 GCF_040812025.1 Alteromonas nitratireducens | reverse complement strand
AATAAAGGCGTCATCCCGGAAAGTGCGAAGCACTTGTCCGGGACCTCCTTCGTGTGATCGTGCTGTAGAAAAGTGTAACAACCCATCCCTGTTGCAATGCCCAGCTCGGCATCCATGCCGGAAAGTGCGCAGCACTTGTCCGGGAACCCCTAAACTCAATAGTGAAGTTAAAAACATAACCGTCACCTCAGAAGCCACGATGTGGATGTCAGGGACCACGAAACCAACCGTAAAGTCAAAAAGCGCGAAGTATCTGATATGATAGGCGTTATTCATCTTGGTTTTTCTCTCAGCAACGATCGGGATTAGCTTGCCTTGGCGGTGTTTGCTATATATCGAGCCACTGATTACAAGACATGAAAACACTCATTCTACATGTTGGCTTACATAAAACGGGATCTACCGCAATCCAGGATGCGTTGAGTGATGCACGCGTTGATTTGCTCGAGTGGGGTTATCGATTCCCGTTATTTAAGCGTCCAGATGGTGTAGCAGAAGCCAACCATTCCCGCATGTTTCAACTGGTATTTGGTCATCGCCCAAGAGCAAGACGAAAGCTTGTGTTGCCAGGGTGGGACCATGACGCTGCTATCGCCTCCTACAGACAGCAATTGTCCGATGCAATGGCATCTACCGAATCGCTGATCCTGAGTGGAGAAGGGATCGCCAACTTGTCTGTTGATGAGCTTGGGCAGGTTAAAACTCTTTTCTCAGGGTGGAAGATACGCGTGGTTGCCTTTATTCGTCCTGCATACAGCTATTACTGCTCAGCGACACAAGAGCGTATTAAGAGCGGAAGCACGGCGATTGGGCCTGGTAAGGTGAGGATGGAATCTGATACGGTCTCGAAGCTGAAGGCAGTATTTGACGAGCCAGAATTCATTTCTTTTGTCGAGGCATGTAAACACCCCCTTGGTCCGGCTGGGTCGTTCTTTGACCATGCAGGCTTTTCTGGCGCACTTCAGGCTGTCCCCGCTAAGCGTAATACGGGTCTGGGCAATATTGTTATCAGGCTGACCGCACACATCAACAGATATCTTACCGAAAAACATGGTGCAGTAAGCCAGGATGTTTTTAATAGTCAGTCATTAGCTATGCGTGAAGCACGATTTCTACTAACAGACGCTGAACTGAGTCGGTACCAGAGCGAGTTCTCAAAGGAGAACGATGCGTTATACAGGTCGACAGGACTGGATTTTAAACAGGAAAACATGCGTACCGCGCCAGTTGGAACGCTGACGCTTGGGCAGTCATTCCGTTTGATGAGCAACCTCGCTAAACAACGTAACGATATAAGACAATTGTCAGTAGAATACCTGACAAATATGGCGTTAATACCATTAAAATTCAAAAGCTTACTTATTAGTTATCTTGCTGTGATTGCGCCGTTTGCCCGGACACTTACGATATTAAGAAAGCAGACATCAGCATTACTGAAACGGCTGCTTATTACCTGATGCCTGGACGTTATAAAACATAATAGTCAGTTTTTCTGCGCCCGACGGTTTTTTTTAGTCCTCGCTTCACCTACCATTAACGCCATCATTTTTTAGGGTAATTTGGCGTTTCATGCCGTCTTTGAAGTCACACCATACGTTTGCATTATCTGCGTCCTGTCACCAGCTGACAGCGTTTGACAATGCCGAAGATTTTCTTCGTGCCAACGAAAGAAGTACACATAACTATCTTCTTGGCGAAGGCAGCAACACGGTCTTCCTTGAAGACTACAATGGCCAGGTATTGTTGAATCGGATAAAGGGCATCACCTATAAGCGCTCAGGTAAAGGCCATCACCTTCGTGTGGGTGCCGGTGAGAACTGGCATGCACTGGTAACCCGGTGCATGGAAAATGGCTGGTATGGGATGGAAAATCTGGCGCTGATACCCGGGTCTGTCGGGGCGGCTCCCATCCAGAATATCGGCGCCTACGGACGTGAAGTGATGTCGTTCATAGACAGCGTAGACATCGTAGAGAAAAAGACGGGCACCTCCAGAACCTTGTCTAACCAGGAGTGTCAGTTCGGTTATCGTGACAGTATCTTTAAACGGGAACTGGCTGATAACTGCCTGATCACCCACGTTTCTTTTTTTCTGCCTGAGGTATATGTACCGGAAACCTCGTACGGTGAACTCGCAGTTCTCGATAATCCAACACCCTGGGATATTTATAATGAAGTGATTACTATCAGAACACGAAAGTTGCCCGCACCTGAAGCGCTTGGCAATGCCGGCAGCTTTTTCAAGAACCCGGTGATAGCCGCCTCTCACTTCGATACCCTGAAAGCTCAGCATGCTGAGATACCTGGCTATCGACTATCCGATGGAAGTGTCAAAGTGCCCGCAGCATGGCTCATTGATCAGTTGGGCTTTAAAGGCCGGGTGTCAGGCGGCGTCAGGTGTCATCCAACGCAACCACTGGTTCTGACCAATACCGGCGCAGCCACCGGGGCGGATGTGATCACAATGGCAAAAGCAATCATTAATTCAGTAAAAGCAATGTATTCTATTGTTTTAGAACCAGAGGTGAGGCTGGTTGGAAAGAATGGACTTGTGACATTATGAAACAGGCATCAAAAGCCATCAGGCAACATATCCTTGCGTTGCTGTCTGACGGACAGTTTCACTCTGGGGAAGCTATTGCAAAAGAAGTTGGGCTGTCACGTACAGCAGTGGCTGGCCATATTGCTCAGTTGTCGGATTGGGGGCTGGACGTTTTTAAAGTAAAAGGTAAGGGATACCGTCTGGAGCGTCCATTTACACTGCTTAGCGCGGATGCCATAAAGAAACGTTTACGCGATGCCCGTCTGGCTGTCATTGACGTTGAGTCGGTGCTGCCATCGACCAATTCGGCACTCAAAAAACGCATTGCCAATTCACCGCATAACCTTGCTGACGGTGATGTGGTCCTTGCTGAAGTGCAGACTGCAGGCCGTGGTCGCCATGGCCGTAGATGGCTGGCTCCGGTTGGAGGAAGTCTCACATTTTCCATGTACTGGTCTTTCCCGGATGGTTATCAGAGTATGGCGGGATTGTCACTGCTGGTTGGTCTGGCCGTTTGCGAAGGGCTTCGCCATGTGGGCGTTGAGGATACCCAGCTGAAATGGCCAAATGACGTGTATTTGCAGGGTAGAAAGCTGGCAGGGATCCTTATTGAGGTAGAAGGGCAAATTGGTGCGACAGCACATTGTGTGATTGGCGTTGGCTTAAATATTACGATGCCGGACGGCCAGTATGATGTCGGGCAGCCGCATAGTGACCTCGCGGGCTATCTCGGGCATTCGCCGAACCGAAACGAAGTTGCAGCGCATATTATTGATGCACTGTGGAAAATGCTGCCAAAATTTACCCAACAAGGGTTCGGTCCTTATGTTGCGCACTGGCAGGCCACGGATTTGTACGCCGACAAAAAAATCGTCCTGCAGATGGGAGAAAAGCGCTTTGTAGGCATTGATCGCGGCGTGGATGCCAGTGGTGCATTGCTGGTTGAAACGGTCGATGGGATAACGCGTTTCCATGGTGGTGAGGTAAGTCTGCGTGGTCAGTGAAGATACGGTCATTCTGGTCGATGTCGGAAATACGCGAATTAAAGCGCAGCGCCTTTCTCAACTGGGTGGGGAGCCTGCCGTGTTTGACGACTGGCCAGCGCTTCATAGTTATCTGCAGCGGTTATCCGCGTCGCACATTTATTTTGCCAGTGTCAGGCAGCAGTCGGTAAGTGACGAGTTTATTGCCTGGTGTGCATCGCACAATATGAAGTGCCGGGAGATTATCACCGAGCGGGAGGCATTCGGCATTACAAACAGTTATCAGAATGTCGGCAAAATGGGCGTTGATCGCTGGTTGGCGATGCTCGGTGCAGCTGAGCTTGCCAGCAATACATTTTGTGTCATAGATACCGGTACCGCTACCACCGTTGACTTTGTAAGTAATGGAAAACACCTCGGTGGATGGATCGTACCTGGCTATCAAACCATGAAGTCGGCGTTGGTCAGCGCTACCAAGCGGGTGACTGCAGATGCCAGTGTGCCTGATACACTTGATGTTGGGAATGACACAGAAGCGTGTGTTTCCCAGGGCTGTCATGCGGCGGTAATTGGTGTCTATTTAAGCGCAGTTGACTACTTATCACGCAAACAAACGCCGTTTGATGTTATTTTGAGCGGTGGGGATAAAAAACTGTTTGCAAATGTGGAACTGGGTGGTAGCATCCGTTCCGCGAATTTGGTGGTGCATGGTCTTGCCCGCTACGCACGACGCGAGCTATACGCGAGCTGAATGTGTAACCCAGTCTGAGTGGTAAATTATTGAACACTTAGACAGAAAAATGAAAATTTTTCGAAAAAGACTATTGCACGGAGTAAGTCATTACTCTAGAATGCGCACCCACTTGATGCAGTGCCGACTTAGCTCAGTTGGTAGAGCAACTGACTTGTAATCAGTAGGTCGCCAGTTCGACTCCGGCAGTCGGCACCATCAATCTCAGGAGGGGTACCCAAGCGGTCAACGGGAGCAGACTGTAAATCTGCCGGCTCAGCCTTCGCAGGTTCGAATCCTGCCCCCTCCACCACTTTCTATGAGGTGGCCAGAGAATTAGGATTGCGGGCATCGTATAATGGCTATTACCTCAGCCTTCCAAGCTGATGATGCGGGTTCGATTCCCGCTGCCCGCTCCAAATCAGTGCTGATATAGCTCAGTTGGTAGAGCGCACCCTTGGTAAGGGTGAGGTCGGCAGTTCAAATCTGCCTATCAGCACCATTTTCTCCCCAGCTCATGTTTGTTGAATCCATTAATCTTTAAGTAACTTTGCTGGGATATTAGAAATGGCAAAAGAAAAGTTTGAACGTACGAAACCCCACGTAAACGTGGGTACAATCGGCCACGTTGACCACGGTAAAACCACTCTGACTGCAGCGATCACTACTGTTCTGGCTAAGACT
>NZ_JBFNPK010000034.1:0-5266 GCF_040812025.1 Alteromonas nitratireducens | reverse complement strand
GTCGACAACCGCCAGTTTAAAGGCCAGTGAATAATCCCGCTGAGTTCGTTTAGTACTTGTATTCATTACACTCTCCAAAAAGAAGCTGGAAAGTGTCAACTTTATTTAGGACGGGTCACCCCCAAAAAAAAAGCCCCCGCAGTGCGGGGGCTTTTTTAAAAGATTGCAACGTTGTTTATTGTTTGCGACGTCTGACCATAACCAGGCCGCTTGCCAGCAACAACCCTAAGGTCGCTGGCGCACTGACTTCAACGTCAGGCACACCGGTGTTTGCTGCCCAAACGGAGAGATGAGACATACCATTTTTACTTACCATGGTCATGGTGCCGGTGAGTGACTCGATACCTTCCAGTACTTCAACCTGGTACAGTGAATAATATTTTGCCGCTTTCGCAACAAACACGAACTGGTTGAAGAGAAGGGCTTCAACATCACTGAAGTTAATTGTCACCCCAAAGGCAACCGCATCGTCAGAACAGGGTACTGAGTTTCCATCGTTGTCCCGGCAGTCATGAAACTCAATGGAGAAGATGGAGTTACCCGGCTCACCGCTTTCAACCGTACCGTTAGGCAGGTATTTAGTGACGTAAGTCCATTCTGTGCTGGTCGTGCCGCCATCCACATTTGTCAAAATTCCTGACTCATCCCAAACTTCCAGATTCTGCAACCACGAATCAGCATTAGAATCTGTACCAGACAAAGCACCGGCGCAGCCCAACACTTCCACGCTGTCGTCAGGGTGGGAGATCAGTTCCAGGTCATTCACATCGCAGGTTTCAAGCGGTGCTGCAGCAAAACCTTGCGCAGATACGACCAATGCTGCCAGTGTAATAAATGAACGTATAGACATAATAGACTTCATAGAGAGCAACTACCGAAATTATATACCACAGCTATGCATTTATCGAACCAAAATTAAAAATCGTTTTAAAACATGGTGTTATAATATATGGTCTGGGCCATTGTAAAATTTGCTGACACCACGAATATGACCTGGGACTACCGCCCTTTGAGCTGTTCAGATAACGCTGTTGCTTTTTGTGCAAAACGCGATGGATTATTGTATCTGATAGCGTCCTCGAGATAGGTCTGCGCCTCGTTATTCCGTGACAGCGCGGATAACACGGCGGCCAGCTTATATAAGGTTTCACTGTTGCTGGCGTCGAATGCGAGCGCCTGTCGCAGATGATAGAGTGCCTGTTCATGGTTACCCAAACCTTCAAAACTCCAGCCATAGGCGCGCAGAACGGCAGGATTGTTTGGTGACAGTTCGAACGCACGCTTTGCATATCTGTTAGCCTGCTGAGGGTTATTGTCGGTAACCAGTTCTGCAAGCTGCGCCAGAGCGAGATCAAGGTTTGTTGCCTCACGCTGGTTAATGTAGGTGGTCAGTATCTTTTCAGCCTCATTACGCTGATCAGTCAGACGATAATACTGTCCCAGCAGGTAATACAGTGATGGTGAATGAGAGGGCTGCTCCTGCATAATCCGCTTGACGGTATCGGCGAATGGCACATCTAGACTGTGTTGCTGTTGAACCGACAGCATGCCGCTGGCAAACAGTGGCTGTCCATCAGATTGAACAAAACCCCGTTCATAAAACGTGTAAGCGGCTTGCGCATCCTCCTGCTGTTCAGCAATTTTTGCGGCCATAAACAGTGCGGCAGGAGACACAGATGACGTGTTCAGCAGAGACGAGAGGGTTTGCTTTGCATTGTCTGGTTTACCCGCCAGAATCTGCAATCGTGTCTTTTCTAACACCACACGCTCTGAGCCTGGTTTATCGCGAAGCAGCTTATCCAGAGTAGAAATGGCACCGTCATAGTCGTTCAGTGCCTTCTTATACTGCACCAGCTTTAATCCGGACGTTTCGGAATCATCAAGCATCAGCTCCAGCCGGGCAATTTCATTTTTTGCCTGCTGGAACTCGTTAAGGCGTGTCAGCAAATCAATTTTCGCTTCCACGTACTGGGTGCTGCCAATGTACCTACGGCGTAGTTTTTCTACTTCGTTAAGCGCGGCACTATAGTTTCCGCTTTGCGTGTAGACTTTCGCCAGTGCCCGGGTGATGCGATCAGATTCGTCATTCTGCTTTCTGAACATTTCAAGTCGGGTGATTGCTTCCTGAAAATTGCCGTCCATAGCAAGTGCAGAGGAAAGAAGTCCAATGATATCTTCGTCATTGGGCTTTCGTTCGTACAAACCTTCCAGTACCGGCAGCGCATTTTTAATCTGCTTTTGTTGCAGCAAATACCGAGCTTTTAGCACCAGCGTGTCAGGATGCTCAGGGTCTTTTTTGAGTAAGCGCGTAATCAGCGGTTCAGCGTCAACCGGGCGATTCATTGACAACAGTAAATCGGCTTTTAAGCGCAGGTAGGCCTGATTGTCCAAAGACGATTCGATAAGCGCGTTTGCACGTGAAAGTGCAGTTTCCCAGTCGCCCTGCATCGCATAAAGCTCAATTAACAGCATGGACGCCCGGTCGTTTCTGGGCGCGGGGAATTCACGTTCCAGCAACTCGATAGCAGCGCTCACCTTTGCCTGGCTTCGAAGTAGCCCTGCTTCCGCAAAAATAACGGCCTCGCTGTGACGCACATTGTCATCGAGTTTGTTGAGAAGCTCTGAACAAAACAACTGCTTGCTGGCGTTGATGTAGATATTACACAACATCGCTACCAGTGATGGCTTTTTGATGATTAGAGCAAGATGTGACTCCAGTAACAGCTTGGCCCGGCGTTTGTCGTTTCCCTGAAGGTATAACTGTGCAAGCAGACTGATCCCGACCGGATCGACTTTTTCTCTTTTCAGATAATTTTCGAGCTGACGCGAACTCTTTTCAAAGTCACCTTTGAGGAAGTTAGTCATACCTTTGATAAGCGGCAGCATTGATTCAGACTTATCCGACGTCGCATCAAGAATACTGAGTGTGTTAGACAGCGTTTCGAGTGCGGCCTCTGCGGCAACGGTGTCACCGCTGCGCAACAGGAGCGCAACGTCCATCAGCTGCATCATTGGGTCATTCGGTGACGTTTTTAAAATCGATTCAACCAGTGCTTTAGCTTCCGCTAAGCGGTTAAGTTCCAGATAGCTGAACAGCATTGACCGTTGCACAATAGGATCATCAGGGTTGATTTGGATTGCGGTTCTCAGGTAATCCAGCGCCTGCACCTTTTTGCCCTCAGCACTGCTTAGTAAAGCAAACAACTGGAGCGTTCTGACATCCCGGCTGTCCTGAGAATAGGCCTTCTCTATCAATTCGCGGGCATCGGCCAGTCGGTTTTTATTTAGCAGGAATGATGCACAACTGTTGAGAATGCGATTTTCTGAAGACAGACCAAGTGCCTCCGCATAAAGTGTTTCGGCCTGACCCGGATTTCCCTTGCCCTCAAAGGCATTCGCTTTAAACAATAAGACGTCAGGCCAGAGGTCTTTTTTCAGGCGGGACTGATTGAACTGAATAACCTTGTCATAGTCTTCCTGAAGCAGATAAACCTGTAGAAGCCCTGGCATGACCACATTTGGATCTGCACCGAGGGCGAGGGCATCCTCAAACTCCTGCCCCGCATCAAAAACCAGACCTTCGAGCAACAACACGTTACCCATGAGTATTTTGGAGGGTAAGTGATCGGGCTGGTCATTAAGCACCGAACGCAAATTAACAAAGGCACGTTTATAATTCTGGTTGTTGAAGTTCTGTAACGCGAGCTCATAGCGCTCTGACACGTCAGACTGCGCGCTGACGGAAGCAGTAAATAGCAATAGCATGCCCGCAAACAAGGGGCGTAACGAAGAATACATGGTCTGTCCTGAGCCACTTCAATTGTTTCTGATAATACAGGGCTTGTGAAAACAAAATCAATGTAACGAATGGTGACACATGACAGATGGCTGAGGACCACGATGGGTGAGGCGCAGAAATAAGCGTCCTAGTGCAAAGTTTTACGGATTCTGCAGGTTACCTCTTGCGGCAGGGTCGCATGAATGTGATATCCTTTGCCCATTATATAGGAGTATGTAATGCCAGATTCTGTGGATAAAAAACGTAAGGGTATCTATTTATTACCGAACCTGCTGACGACCGCCGGACTGTTTTCGGGGTTCTTCGCGGTAGTCTCATCAATGAACGGGCGTTTTGAAGCGGCGGCCGTGGCTGTATTCGTCGCGATGATATTTGATGGTCTGGATGGTCGTGTCGCGCGCATGACCAACACACAAAGTGATTTCGGCGCTGAATATGACTCAATGGCAGATATGGTGTCATTTGGAATGGCGCCAGCGTTAGTTGCCTATAACTGGGGGCTCACTGAGTTAGGTAAACTCGGTTGGTTGGCTGCCTTTATTTACGTGGCAGGTGCGGCGCTGCGGTTAGCACGTTTCAATACTCAGGTTGGTATCGCGGATAAACGCTTCTTTCAGGGGCTGGCAAGTCCTGCGGCTGCAGCCGTTACGTCTGGTCTTGTCTGGGTAGGGGTTGAATACGGTCTCAGTGGCAGTGACTATGGACTGATAGTGGCACTGGTAACGTCAGTGACCGGGCTTTTGATGGTCAGCAACTTCAAATACAACTCGTTTAAAGAGGTGAACTGGCAGGGTAAGGTGCCATTTGTAGGGCTGCTCATTGTATTGATGATTTTCGTCATCGTAGCTACCGAGCCTGCATTGGTACTGTTTATCGTCTTTGCGCTTTATGCACTTGCCGGTCCCATTAACACATTCCGTACCGTTGATAAGGTCACGCTGAGTGATGTTGTTGGTGATCATGAGGAAGATGCAGATTTCGTTAAAAATGACGAAACCGCGAAATCGACACAAACTGTGACTGAAGATAAGTCAAAAAGTGGTTAATAAGGTGATGCCGCATTGCTGATTGTACAAATCTTATTCGTAACGATTAAAAAACGACCGTTCAGGTCGTTTTTTTGATTTTTTTGACAGTTGCCTGTTGACGGTAAGCGCTTTATCCGTAGAATGCGCGGCTCGTTGAGAGGCGGTCTGAAAACAGCGCATAACCAACGAAATGAAAACCAAAAAAATCGTTAAAACAAACGAAAAAATGGTTGACAAAATCGGGCTGCAAAGTAACATACGCATCCCGCTTCGGCAGAGACCGAAAGCAAGTAAAAGCTGAAAAGCGTGCAATGGGTTTATCCGATTGCCAAAATGTTCTTTAACAATTTAGACAAGACAATCTGTGTGGGCACTCGTTAAGAGTGTCACAACGACAATTCATATTTCGATATATTTAATTGAAGAGTTTGATCATGGC
>NZ_JBFNPK010000033.1:0-6051 GCF_040812025.1 Alteromonas nitratireducens | reverse complement strand
AGAAGTCTGAAATCCGAATGGATGCCATCAACCGGCTACCATTCGCCAAATGAAGCAAAACGAGATGTGGGATATTACCTGATGAATTATTACAACTGGGAAAGACCGCATCAATTTAACGATGGGCTACCACCGGCAAAAGCGGAAGAATTAGCTAAAATGGTGTCTGGGTTTTATTGACCACTACAGCCAGAGAAAATAATATTAAATGTACTGATGGAATAAACTGCTATGCATCTGCCATGCTTACTAATAATTGAAGATGATCAACGCATAGCCATGCTTATTGCTAGCTTTCTACAAAAGGAAGGTTTTGAGGTTGAAATTGCGTTTGATGGTAAGCAGGCCTTGGGAATTTACTCAATGCGTCGTTTCGACCTTGTTGTACTAGATCTTATGCTGCCGGATATCGAGGGGACCTTATTAGCTGCACAATTAAAGTTAATAAAAGATCGTCCTATTCTTATGTTGACGGCAATTGATGATGAGTTACAAGAGGTTCAAGCGTTTGATGCAGGTGTCGATGATTACTTACCTAAGCCTGTCCAACCGCAAAGACTTTTAGCTCGGATAAAAGCCTTACTTAGACGAGTAAAACCTGAAAATTCTGGTAACGATACATCATTGATAGTAAATGAAGTCAATCGTGAGGTTTCTTATCTTGGTCAAAAAGTACTTCTCACCGACGCAGAGTTCGACTTGCTAGACTTTTTTATTAAGCATCCAAACCAAAAGATAAGCCGGGAACAGCTGATTAAAGGTTTACGAGGCTTTGATTATGACGGCCTGGATCGCTCTATTGATATGCGTGTCTCAGCCCTGCGCAAAAAGCTGTCCGATGAAATCGCTCCATACCGGTTAATAAAAACTATCAGAGGATTTGGTTATCTGTTTGTGATGCCGGGCAGCGAGCAAGAATGACAAAACTTTTTTGGAAGTTCTACTTACTAATTATATTTGGCTTTATCGGCGCGCAGTTAGTGCTTAGCATTTTGCTAAATAGTGTACTTGAAAAAGAAATTTCAAATGATGTACTAACCACATCTAAAGGTGTTAGCAACCTGATAAAGCAGCAATTTGCCGGACAGCCATCACAGCTTTGGCCGGAAATCTTATCGAAACTTCAATCCCAGTTCGGTTACCCGCTGTCTTTAGAGCCCGTAAATGGACTCGCCTTATCAACTAATGCCTCAGAGCAGCTAGTTACTCTGGGGCGAACCGTAGTTGCCGATGTGCCAATTGCAGGCCAAACACCAGTTAAAATTATCACACTATTAAGTGACGATACCGCTTTAGTCCAGCATATTAATGGCACTTTGGAAAACTCTCTGCCGCTTCAATTACTGCCCATAATTGTTTGGTTGCTTAGTCTTGCTCTCTTTGTCTTTTTAGTAACTTACCCGCTTTACCGGCGTTTAAGAAAACTGTCTGATATTGCTAATCAAGTTGCTCAAGGGCAGTTTAACGTGTCGTTTGCGCCTTTTACACGAAAAGAAACTGCTGAACTGGCCCAAGCCTTTGAACAGTTAGTCACCCGCATAAAGCTATTGCTGGACAATCAAAAATTATTCCTGCGCATTGTGGCACATGAGTTTCGCACCCCTTTGACGCGTGTACACTTTGCATTGGAAGCGATTAAAGACGAAAGCAATCAGTTGTCTGTTGCTGAGATTAATGCCGACCTGGACGAACTGAATGAAATGCTCAAAGAACTTGGCCGTTACGTAAAAATTAATGATGAGTTAGAGCGCAGACATCAGGGTGAGCATCACAACGCAAAGAGCGCCATTGAGCAGCAAATAGCATTACTTAAACAATCACACCCTGATATAGATATAAGCCTTAATTGGCATGGTCCGGAAACATTATTTTCGAATCCACAGCTTAATCAATATTGCATCCGGAACCTGCTAGCAAACGGGGCAAAATTTACCCGCACCACCCTAAAGGTAAGCGCATTAAACAACGAAAGAGGCTTGCAGCTAGTTGTTGAAGATAACGGCGAGGGTGTAAGCGATGACATGTTAAGTAAACTGGGCACGCCTTTTATTCGGCACACATCCAAGGGCGGACTGGGGCTGGGGTTATCTATCGTGCAAAACATAGTCCTCAAACTAGATGGAAAGTTACAGTTTAGCCATGCCTCACCACAAGGCCTGAAAGTTCACTTGTTTATCCCTACTTTTGGTAAGACTCTGTAAGACTTTACATTAGCCTTGGAAAACTATGGCAAAGTGGCGTGAAAATCCTAAGTTAAGCCACCATACAACGTTAACCAAGGGCTTCGACATGCAAATCTCTACCAATAATACTATTCACCTGGCTGACCAAACAGCACTAAAAAAGCAGGTCAGTGAGTTTAAACAGCAAGCAGCTAATAGCGATGGTGTATTGGTAGCATTTGAGTTCCAGTTAAGAAATCAGGATGACTTTTTTGCTCAGCTTGATTTTCTTCGTAATGCCGAAAATTTTCAGCCACCGCAATTCAACCAGAACAAACTTGGGTTGCCCCAACAAACTAGCGGAACCACGACTGAGCAACAAGATAAACTGGAGCAATACGCAAAACAAAGACTGCCGAGTTTCATAGATGAAGTTTTCACTAAGTTAGCCATGCGTGGCAATGCCAATGCTGCAGGCACAGCACTAGATGAAGAAAAGGCCTACCTCAGCAACCAAATCGAACAAGCGATTAATGCAGACGATCCGAATGCAATTTACGATACCCTTCAGGCGAACTTGTATTCGTTATCTGAGGTGCTTTTTAGCGAGGCCCAATTTATGGGTCTAATGCAAAACTTTGACGCGACTCAGCCTTTTAACACCAAAGCAGGCATTGCCGGTGAAGTGGGCACTCTGCAAGCACGCTATGATCAGGTTTATGCGCAAATTTCTGAAAAAAATGACGATACTGCCTTCGTCGAACTGTTAAAAAAGCGCAGAGAAAACTTTATCCAACCGCTTGAGAAAAATCTGACGCATGTACTTGGCTTTAACCCCTATAAAGAGCCGTCATTTAACAGCCACTATAACGCCAGTTCTGGCATGCCACTAAGCCTGTATGACGGATTTACCCGCATCAAATCGATCGATGTTCTGATTTAGTCGAGAAACAGTCATGCCACACATTAGAATTGAAGTTACAGACAACATTAGTATTGCCTTCAACAAGCTTCTCGCTGCAATAAACCGCACTTTGATTTGCAGCAGCGAATTTAAAGAGGCCGATATCAAAAGTCGCGTTGTGCCACTTCAATTTTATCTTGCGAGTAATGATAAGTCTGCGGGTTTTATTCATATCCAGCTTGAGCTGATGGCAGGGCGAAGTGACGCGCTCAAAGCCTCTTTAGCCCAAGCGCTACTTGAGACATTGTCGAGCTTTATCTGTGATACTAAGCTCACTATTCAAAGCAGTGTTCATGTCAGCGAACTGAATCCCGCATGTTACGCCAAAGCCCTTTTTAACAAGCAAGATATTCCTGCCCTGACATCGTAAGCTTTTGTAATTGTTTTGCTGTATTTACCTTTACCAAGGCTTACCACGCCAGAAAGCCATTGAGCATAAAATCAGCGCTTTTTAACAAGGAGCGCTTATGCTTAAATTTATATGTACGTTACTACTGACCTGTATTCTGCTAATCACCAGCAACCATGCTTTTGCCCAGAGTCCTGCCAAAACGCTTAATGGTAATGAACTAGAGATATGGTTTGACGCCTGGCTTAATCATGAGATAAAGCAGCAGGATTTAGCCGGGGTAACCGTTAGCGTCGTGCAACAAGATGAGGTCGTGTTTAGCAAAGGCTATGGTTACGCTGATGTCGAAACTAAAACGCCTTTAACAGCCTATCATCTAGTACGCCCGGGCTCTATCGCAAAACTGTTTACCTGGACCGCCGTCATGCAATTGGTTGAGCGTGGTCAGTTATCCTTAGATGCCGACATTCGTCAGTACTTAGACTTCGACCTAAAACTGCAGTTTGATGAACCAGTTACTATGCGCCATTTAATGACGCACACTGCAGGCTTCTCGGAGGTAGCTAAAGGGTTGTTCGCTTCGCAAACTAGCCCAAACAGTAATGAGCTTTGGTTAAAAGCGTATACCCCAACACAAAGCTTCAAACCTGGTACTGTGCCATCTTATTCCAACTATGGCGTTTCCTTAGCTGGCTATATTGTCGAGCGCATTTCAGGCCTACCCTTTGAAGATTACGTCGATACCGCCATTTTTAAACCACTGAAAATGCAGGGTGCCAGCTTCAAAAATCAGTTTGATGACACAGCAAAAAAAATGCTGGTGTCCAGCTATGCGTTGGCAAGTCAACCAGCTAAACCTTTTGAGGCTATCGCTGGCACCCCTGCCGGTTCTCTTTCGATATCCGCCAATGACATGGCCAAGTTTATGATTGCTCATCTTAACGACGGCAAATGGCAAGATACTCAGCTGCTCTCAGCAACCACCATTAACCTGATGCATAACTATGCTGCCATTAATATTCAAGGTTTAAATGCGATGGCACTTGGCTTCTATCGGGCTGACCGGAATGGACATACTATCATAGGGCATGGAGGTGATACGCTTTATCATCATAGTGATTTAAAACTGCTGCCTAATTTTAAAACAGGTATCTTCATCAGTATAAGCGGGATTGGAAAAGATGGTGCGGCGTATAAACTTCGTCCAGCAATTATTAACCGCTTTATTGACCGCTATTTCCCTTGTGATCACTGTATTGATGTTAATAGTGAGACGGAAGTTATCGCTGGAAGCGAAATGCGTGCTGCTAAGGTCGCCGGTAATTACATCTCCAGCCGCACCAGCTTTGATACCTTGCTGCAAGTTGGTAACTTGTTTCAGCAACTTAGCGTTACAGCATTACCTAATGGGGACCTTCTGATACCCGCCTTTGCTCAGCCCAGCGGCCAGCCCTGGATTTGGCGTGAGATATCTCCGTATCTTTGGCAACAAATCGGTGGCCAGGAAAAAATATCGGTATCACTCGATGCAAATGATAATGTCATAAAGTTATCTACCAGCTCATTAGCCCCGATAGCGAGTTGGTTGCCAGCAGCTGCATCACAGAACTCGACGTTACATTTGCTCTTACTCGGTCTATCTGCCTTGACGGCACTAGGTGCACTGTTAAATCTGATCGCGGAAAAGTACATTAGCGTGCGTCATGGCCTGATGCTCAATAAACCGAACTTCTATACGCACTCCCGCATCGCCTCATTAACGCTGATTCTTGCATTAGCGTCATGGGGCTTAGTACTCACAATGATGTCTCAGCTTAATGCTTCAGATTTGGTCATAAGAATCGCGCAACTTCTGACTCTGGCAAGCATAGTTGGAACATTCTTTACTGGTCGCTATACATTTGCTCAGTTGCGACACGGAGCCGGAAAATGGAAAAAATTACGTGCATTGCTGTTACTACTAGGCAGTATTTATTTCGCGCTAATCACCATTAGCAACGGTATGTTAAGTCTATCGCTTAATTACTAAGCGAAACTGACAATTACTTACAGTAAACAGATGTGAGAACTGAGAATATAGCGCCTCTAGTGCACATCCTGGTGTTACAGACCTTTGCCGCCTTCGGGCGGCTTTTTTGTATTATAAAAGATGTCTAATTCGAACAAACTCTATCTGTCGTCAAATTCAGATGTTTATCACTAATACGTCCATAAATATCGACAAGCGCTGAAAATTTGCCGCCCCAGCGACTAACTAAGAGTAAGGGCATAATTACTGTTTTTCTAAATACCCCCCATCTATCGCCAAAAGGCATTAGAAGGCCGCGCCCACGGCCGTTAATTCTGTGCGAGCAAGGTTTTGGGGCAAAACCTTGCGGGTAGTGCGTAGCATAATGTCTGCGTGCAGAAGCGTCAGCTCCCCGATGGGACGCCGGGTCAGGACATGACCGGTGAAAGTGTAAACCTCCCCTAATTAGTTACACCCATAATTAGAGGTTTCGGCCAGTTCATGCTTGGTTAAATATTCCCATGGTGTCAGATCATTCAGCGCATCATGTGGGCGCTCTTCGTTGTAT
>NZ_JBFNPK010000032.1:0-8604 GCF_040812025.1 Alteromonas nitratireducens | reverse complement strand
AGTTCCTGAATACGTTGCTGTTCTGGTGTCAGGGCTTTTGATTTTGGTGTGCTGCCGCCGCGCTCAGACTCAAGCTGCTGAACCCATTTGCGCAGGGTATTTTCATGAACGTCTACCGCGCGACTTGCTTCGGGTACGCTATACCCCTGATCAAGCACCAGACTGGCTGCATCATGTTTAAATTCCGGACTGAATGACCGTCTTTGTCTTCTCATTGAACACCTCGTTATTAAGTGTAATGCTACCACTTAAAACGGTGTTCGGGTTTAGTCTGCCACTACAAAGAGAGAGGGAACCTCAGCAGTTTTTACGGGAATATATTTGGAATGTTTTTCACCAAAGCTCATACGATAGTTAGTGGGGGACGTTGAGAGTGTCTTTTTAAAGTTTTGCCTCAATGTAATTGGGCTATCATAGCCACTTCTAACTGCGACTTGCTCAATCGAAAGCTCGGTTGTTTCAAGCAACTTTTTTGCGGTCTCAAGCTTTCTCTCGGTAAGCCATTCACCTGGTGTCATTTTGTAGTTCTTCTTGAAGTTTCGGTCGAAGGATCTCCGACTCATGCTAGCTTTACTTGCAATATCCTCAATAGATAGGTCGCTTGAAAGATTTTGTACAGCCCATTCTAAAGCCTTGGATATTGAGGAGGGCCTTAAAGACACGGGCTTTTCTACATATTGTGATTGGCCGCCACTTCTATGGGCTGGCAAGACCAAGCGTCTAGCAACCGTATTTGCCGCCTTGTGTCCGAAGTCCTGCCTAATTACTTCAATTCCTAGATCAATACCTGCAGCACTTCCCGCAGAGCAACCCACGACACCGTCATATTGATAAATGATGTCAGGTTTGAATTGAATATGCGGAAACCTTTTCTGAAACAAATCTGCATACATCCAGTGTGTTGTGGCGACTCGACCGTCTAATAGACCGGACTCGGCTAATAGAAATGCGCCCGAGCAAAAACTGATAGTCTTGCCACCTCCCATTGAATGCTTCCTTACCTGCTCGACTATTACTTGGTGTGAATCGCTGAATTGCACTGAATAGCTTGGAATGATCAACAGATCACTGTGAGGAAGTTGCGAAACTTGTTCACATTTAAAAACGGTATTGCAAAGAGAAGGGAAAGAGTCCGATGTCAGCGAGACCACTCGCGCAGTATACCAAGAGTCAAACTCTCTTCTAGGTAATGCAAAAAGCTCTAAAGCACATGAAAGCTCAAACATAGACACTTGGTTGGTGAGTAGTATCGTGACGGTCTTACTGATAGACATTAAATGGCCATATATCATCGAATGTTGTCTTTTTAGACAGTAGCTCGTTATTTAACTCCGCGCAATAATTGTTTAAAGCATTAATAGTCGAGGAAAGATATATGCATTCAACAGTAGTAAGACCAAAACCTGCTTCATCTAGCGAAGCTTTGGAGCACTTCCAATCTCTACTTAGATTCGAAACGGATTGTTGGGATGTTCATTACGCAATGACAAATAACCTCAAAGACTTTGTGTTGCTAGACGTTAGAAGTGTTGAGGTTGCCAAAAGGGGTTACATACATGGGGCTGAATTTTTACCGCATGCAAAAATAAATCTAGAAACGCTTAGTGAGTTTTCCGAGGACACTGTATTCGTAGTGTATTGCGCGGGTCCGCATTGTAACGCGACTGAAAAAGCAGCAATCAAATTAGCAAGACTAGGAAGACCCGTGAAAAAAATGATTGGCGGTGTCACTGGCTGGTTAGATGAAGGTTTTGAGTTAGTTTCAGATGTCTGATTTTATCATTAGAGATATTGTTAAGAAGGACATTAAGCGAGTTCTTGAGTTAATGCGAGAGCTTGCCGTCTTCGAAGGATATATCTATTCGTTTGCAGTAACCGAAGAGGTATTAGAAACATTCTGTCTTGAAAAGGCTCAATTCAATGTATTGGTTGCAGAAAAAAACAAGGATGTAGAAGGTATTCTTGTCTATTATTTTCAACCATTTACTTACGATTTAAGCCCTTGGTTGATAATTAAAGAATTATACGTACCAAAGAAGTCCAGACGAAGTGGTATTGGTGACGCCCTTTTCGATGCAGCTTACAAGCGTGCTGGTGAAGTAGGAAGCAAGAGAATGAAGTGGGAAGTTCTTAAGTCGAACACGGGCGCTCGAAAATTCTACTTAAGAAAAGGTGCAGCATTTGAAGATGAATGGACCACCATGAGCATACTTGTTTCGGGATAGTCAAAGCATGTTAAACAGGCTAATTCGAGGCCATCTAACTTAAGTAAGTATCCATTTTGACTACTCTCAAAAAACAAAAATCCCATTGAAAGTAATTTCTCTGTCAGGAAGGATTGGCACAATCTCCTGGTCGATATTCATCGCTTTTTCTTTAATTAGTAGAGGCATGATTACTTGATTTTCAGGACTCTTTCGAAAGTGAAATTGGAGAGAAAAAACATTTAAACCATGTTTTGCGCTTTTCTTGTTGGTGTCGCTGATATATCAACAAGTCCGTGTCATTGAGCGTTGTATGATCCAAGTTACCTTGGCTAAGTTTATACAGCATGACCAAGTAGCTGGTTGTGACATCACCGCTCTTGCTTTGATCGAACCGAGGAAGGTTAATGTTATCTAGACTATTCTGTCTCCACTTAATAGGAAGAGCCGGCTCAATGATAAATGGCCGAGCAAGTCCGATCAGATCCACCCATCCATTTGCCATACTGCCGGTTTCAGAAATTGCATTGAATGTTTTCAATAGATCGATATCCAGCATTATTGACGGCCATTCATCGACTTTTATTTCATCGGGTTGAGTTCCACATTAACCTCCTCATAGCGCCCTAGTTAAGTTACTCTGTAAATGGGTATGGTCAGATTAAGCATATCTTAATCAATAATAAGCTACGATTTCAAATAAAATGGATCGATAGTTTCAAGAAGGAAGTTGGTCAGCAGATATTTTTTTCTGCAAGGCGATTAGTAATAAAAGTATTTATAATAATCGCTGTCTGTGTAAGGCTTCCGACTACTTTTAAATTGAAAATTATCTACTGCATCAATGAAAATCATAATTGCCACGGACATTTTTGGTAAGACACCGGCACTTGAGCAGCTTGCAGCAACTATTAGTGAAAATGCCGTAATCTTAGAACCGTATAACGGGCGGCATATGGATTTCGATAGTGAAGGGGGGGCATATACGTATTTTACGGAAAACGTTGGTCTGGGGTGCTATGGCGAACTGGTTGAAGAGTATGTGAGCTCATGTTCTGAAAAGCTGCTTCTTATTGGTTTTAGTATTGGCGCATCCGCGATTTGGAACTTATCCGAAAATCGAGACTTATCCAATATTTCTGAAGCAATATGCTTTTATGGTTCTCAAATTAGGAATCGAACTGATGTTACACCAACCTTTCCAATCCAGATGGTTTTTCCTAAAGCAGAGCGGCACTTTTCAGTCAGACAACTCATAGACCAAATTGAAAATAAGAAGAACGTTTCAGTTCGGCAAGTACCTTACTTCCATGGTTTCATGAATGAGAAATCAGAGAACTTTAATCGGGGAAGCTATTACCAAGAGATAAAAAATTGCAAATCGAACGCAATTATTACCAGCTAAGGCTCACTAAACTATGAATAAGAAAGAGGTCTAACATGTACACCCAAATTCACGCTGCAGGATCTTGCAATTGTGGTGCTATTTCCTTTTCGGTCATGACACCATTAACGACTGTTTTTATCTGTCACTGCTCTATTTGCAGAAAGTCTACGGGGAGCGGAGGTATCGCTGTTACTGTAGTTGACAATGAGGCATTTAAGTATGATAGCGGAGTTGAGCTAGTTAGAACTTGGGTAAAGCCGAATCATGACTGGCTTACCAATTTCTGTGATATATGTGGTTCACCACTTCCGGGGAAAAATGACCCGAAACGTTTGTATATACCAGTTAGCTTGTTAGACAGTGGTTACAAAGACCTGGAAGTGAAACATCATATATTTGTTGATTCTAAAGCGAGTTGGGAGCAAATAGGTGATAGTGGGAAACAACATAAAAATTCATTTATCGCTTAAATACAGCAATTATTTCATGTCCCTTTCTTCGTTTCTGTGCTGACTTTGCTGAGCTTATATAGGCGGGTCATGCGAAAGTCTACTCTTTGTCTAGAGCAGTTAATACAACTTGGCTAACCAACTACTGTAAACCACTCATAACCCACTGATTGAATACGTCTTGAGTTTTAGTAGAATCATATTGTTGGTTTATATATGCAATAGGGGATTAAGTTGGCTGGCAGTTTGAAAGCGTTGATATTTTCGTTTGTGGTTTATGCTTCTTTGATTCCTTGTGCAAAGGCCAACACCGTTCATTCTGAAGCACAACTCACAAGGCTAGATCAACACTCATTCACACTGCCATTCACAGTTGAAGATAACGCAGTTATAGCATCGACAGTGATAGACTCTCTAAATGTGGGGTTTCGAGTTGAGTTTGAAATGGCTTTGTCTGCTGACGGAGAAAATATAAGGGACGCTAAAAGTATTCTTATAAAAAGTATTGGTCTTCCTACTGATAACCTATTAAAGCTTATGACTAAACATTTTGGTTATAGATATGATGGCCAGACTATTTTGAGCGAAGTCCAATTTCCGGTTGAGAATACTAACACTATAGATAACAACAAGAATAAACATCGAAGGTTGTTATTAAACTCTAAAATTGATGAGCCTTTGGGATCATTACTTTTCGACTTTGATAATTCAGACTTGATACTCGTGAAGCACTCAGCTTCCTCTATGGCTGCATTCCTACTGGAATTGACCTCACCGCATGAAACACGCCACTCTACTAAAACAGATGAAGGCAAAAAACCAATGCCGTGCATATTTGATGTAATGGCTGAACGTTATATCTGTAAACAGCTCTAAACTCGATAGGTTTACGCAGATTCTACAGTCAGCTTTTCAAACTAATTGCATCACTCCTAAACGTTCAAGCAATTCCCGTCATTCGCTCATAGTAGCAGTGTGATTTCACAATCCTGATGTCCGCTAATTGTCTTTTGATGTTCGTCAGTATTCGACATCGGGCCGTACCGTACGTGAAGCTGACATTTCGATTTTTTCCATGAAAACACAGAATTTGGTTTTTCAGTGGAAACGAGTGTTACTATGAAGTCTCAGTAATAAGCTGTAATGCATGCCATACCCCACAAGGATACATAGGTGTTCAATTTAACAGAGCAAGAACTAGAGAACGCATTTTCTGCAATTAATCATCATGGTTATAGTGCGATGCTACCGGAGCCTTTTGAGTGGAAAGCCGTCAAAAATAAATGGGCTGAGGTTAGGGATTTTATTAAGTCGATCGATTTAGATACTTATGACCCGAAGAAGCCAATGAAGATATTCGCACCGAAGAATCGTGCAAATATTCGTGTTGTTCATTTGTTACATCCGCAAGATTTAATTATCTATACAGCTCTTACCCTTATTGTAAAGAATGATATTGAAGACAATAGAATCAGTAAAAGAGCTAAGCGAGTATTTTCTTATCGTGTAGACAAAGCTAGGGATGACAGGCTCTATGATTCTCGAGGGGCACACGACGACTATATAGAGCAGGTCGAACGGAAGGTAGATAGGGATAATATACGTTTTGTTGGTATCGCAGATATTGCAGATTTTTACCCGAGTATTTATCAGCATCGTTTAGAAAATGCAATCCAAGCAATAGCATCAGACCAGCGAGGAATAGATGTTGCGAGAGTTCTAGTTAAAAAACTTATTTCAAACCTAATGGGACGAAATAGTTATGGTATACCTGTCGGGCCTTATGCTTCCAAAGTGTTAGCTGAAGCTCTATTGATCGATGTGGATGCTTATTTGCATTCAAACGCGATTGACTTTGTTAGATGGGTAGATGACTACAGTATTTTTTGCAAGTCTGAGTATGAGGCTCAAGCAACGTTATTTTCGCTTGGCGAGTGGCTATATGATCACCACGGCCTTACTTTGCAATCAGCTAAAACAAAAATACTACCTAAGCAGAGGTTTAATGACGAAATCCTTTCTAAACCTGAAGAAAACTTAACAGACCGGGACCATGTTATTTCCTTGCTGCGTGACATTCGAATGACTGGCTATGAAGATGAGTGGGATGATGAGGAAGAGGAAATTGATGAGGATGAGATTGAGCAAACTCTTCAACAATTGCAAGCTGTAGATTTGGTTGAAATGTTGCAAGAGTCTATGTCGGATGCTGCTCTTGTGGATTATGAAGTAATTAACTATGTCCTAACAAGGCTTCCTCGCATGCCTGAGGCAGAAGATGGTATTAAAGAACAAGTCCTAGATCTTGTGATCGAAAATGCTGAATTGTTATACCCATCCTCAGAAAATGTGGCTAAATATATTGTTTCTTTTAATGATCTTCCTAAAAAGGAAAAAAAGAAAATCGCTAAGAAACTCCTAAAGCCGTTGAATAGTAAAAGAAACCCACCACCGGATTATTATGCAATGTGGATGTTGTATATTTTTACGACATCGGAAGACTGGAATCAAATCAAGGATATTATCAAGCTATATCAAACGACATCTTCAGATGTAGTAAAACGATACGCTGCATTAGCTATTGCCAAGGGCGGTTCCAGAGCCGAAGCATTAATTATCAAAGATGACTTAAATTCTGCACCTCCAATGCTTAAGTTAGCAATATTGGAAGCATCAAATAAGTTGGGTACAGACGAAAGAAAGCATTGGAAATTAGCCAATCAAATTAACGATAAAGTTGAAAAAATCATATAGCATAACAATCAAAGGCAGCGGATGTTCCGCACCGCTGCTTTGGGCGTTAACCGTCCGCTTATTGTCTATTGGTGTCAGTCAGCGCTGTTTACCGGGCATCACAGTACAATATTGCGGCCATTGAAAAATCAATGGCCAATAAGCGAATAGGCGGCCATGGCTTCTTTACCGATGAGCTTCTTTTTACTTGCTGCCTCGAAGCTAGTTATGTTCAGCTAAGTAATCTTTGCGGTTCAAAACTCATTTTTTTCCAGTCAGTCTCAAGCTTAGCACCTAGTTTCTGGTATAACCGTATCGCTCTTTCATTATTTGCTAAAACTTCCAGCTTGAGTTTTGTTCCGCCCACAGATAAACAGTCTTTAATGGCCTGCCTCATTAACTTTTCGCCTATCCCGATTCCACGCTGATTAGCAGTAACAAAAAGCTCTTTGACTACAACCCAAGGAGATAAGTCATAGGTGAAAGGTTGGAAGAAATACACCAGCATTCCTTCCAGATTATTATCAACATCCGCTACTAAGATATAAAATTTCTTTTCATCTATACATAGCTTCTCAAGATCTGTGACTGTCACTTTGAATTGGTCTATGTAGCCTTCGAATTCAGCTAATTTTTTCATTAGCTCGAGAATCTGATCACAGTCTTCACGTTCTGCTTTTCTAACTTTTACATTTACCATTTCTTATCAACTCATTTTTTTAATAGTTGCTTGCTCATAAAATGCGATGACGATGAACATAATACTGAGAATTGGGGAGTATCCCTTACTGATTTGGGGGCATATGTCCGATCGCAATAAGTATATCCAAGCCGGATAAATAGGTTGTTAGCCGTCTCGGTTAATAGGAATAGCGTTTCAATTCCCCTCTTCATAGCTTGATGTTCAGCAAAAATTACTAACGAACGCCCAAGTCCCCGCTTTCTTGCGCCAAATGTTACAGCCAGTGACCGCAACATAGCGACATTGCCATGCAGTTCCAGGCCTATCAACGCACAAAGGCTTCCGTGTTCATGACACCCATAAAACAAAATTCGTTCTGAAAGGGATATATCTGACACTGGCAGTAGGCAGCTTTTTAACAAGTCCAACATTTCCTCGTCAGGGAAGAGTGGCGCAATCGCCTTATCGATAGTCATCGCTTTCTCCTTAACTATTGACTGCATGATTTGTATGATTTTTCAGTGCTTTTGGCGAAAAAAACGATTTAACCATCTCTTGCGCTTTTCTTGTTGGTGTCGCTGATATATCAACAAGTCCGTGTCATTGAGCGTTGTATGATCCAAGTTACCTTGACTAAGTTTATACAGCATGACCAAGTAGCTGGTTGTGACATCACCGCTCTTGCTTTGATCGAACCGAGGAAGGTTAATGTTATCTAGACTATTCTGTCTCCACTTAATAGGAAGAGCCGGCTCAATGATAAATGGCCGAGCAAGTCCGATCAGATCCACCCATCCATTTGCCAGTAATGAAGTAGCAATTCTTTTCCCTTCAATTCCTCCAGTGAGTATCAGGTCACCGCTAAATTTCGCTTTAGCATACCTAATAAACTCAATGTAGTAGGGCTTAGTCTTTGGCTTTTGTTTAACTGGCGCCGACGGAAAATATGTCCCCCCACTTATTTCAACCAGATTTACTGATGTCGTGTTGAGCATGCCAAGTACATCGAGTGCATCCTGCTCTGTGAATCTGTAAACCTCCCCTAAACTAGTGACATACCTTTTTAGAGTTCTTCGGCGTACACTGAGCCAAGAAGGAGAACTCCTGATGAAAAAGTCCCGATACACAGAAACACAGATCGTTAAGATC
>NZ_JBFNPK010000031.1:0-13804 GCF_040812025.1 Alteromonas nitratireducens | reverse complement strand
TCTGTCGCGATTTATAATGAGAAAAGGCCGCATCTGGCCCTAAAATACAAAACGCCCGATGAAGTTCACCGGGCGCTTTAAACTGAAATAAGTGTCAACTTATATCAGGACTAGTCATTGACTAGTTTATACCAGTGAGGCGAGGTACGCCTTGAAGTCATCAGCCAGTTGCGGATGACGCAGTGCATATTCCACGTTGGCTTTCATGTACCCCAGCTTGCTGCCACAGTCATGGCTTTTGCCTTTCATGTAATACGCATCGACCTGCTCAATTTTCATCAACGCATCAATGGCGTCAGTCAGCTGAATTTCGCCGCCCGCACCCGGTGGGGTATACTCCAGCAAATCCCAGATTTCTTCAGACAGGACATAGCGGCCTACAATTGCCAGGTCTGATGGCGCCTCATCCAGCGGCGGCTTTTCCACCATCTTATGGATCTTCGCAGATTCACCGGGTTTAATCGTTCTGCCGTCCAAATCGACAATACCAAATTTGCTGATCTGTTCGGTCGGCACCTGCTCCACCATAACCTGACTAACCCGACTGGTGTTAAAGCGTGCCACCATCTCGGCAAGGTTATCTTTTTTCGGGTTGCTGGCTGCATCATCAATAATCACATCAGGCAACACTACCGCAAACGGTGAATCACCAACCAGTGGACGCGCGCACAAAATGGCATGTCCCAGGCCACTGGCGACCCCTTGTCGCACGTGCATGATCGTCACATCTTTTGGAATGATAGCCTGCACTTCTTCAAGCAACTGTCGCTTCACCCGCTTTTCGAGCGTTGCTTCAAGCTCAAATGACGTATCAAAGTGGTTTTCGATACTGTTTTTACTGGCATGGGTAACCAGAATGATTTCTTTCAATCCGGCTGCTACACACTCACTTACAACGTACTGAATCAAGGGTTTGTCGACAACCGGCAACATTTCCTTTGGAATGGCTTTGGTAGCCGGCAGCATACGTGTACCCAGTCCGGCTACAGGAATGACTGCTTTTTTTACCTGGCTCATTATTTGTGTCCTTGTACTGATAAACCACGACCTATTGCGTAATAATGCAAACCATATTCCAACATCCTGTCTGGCTCGTAAAGGTTTCGACCATCAAAGATTAACGGTTCACGCAATGTCTTTCTTATAAATTCAAAATCCGGTGCACGAAACGACTGCCATTCTGTACAAATCACGAGAAAATCAGCACCATTCAATGCCGCCTCTTTAGTTCCAAGCAATTTGAGATCGGCACGGTTACCGTAGATACGCTGGGCTTCTTCCATGGCCTGAGGATCAAACGCCTGGATGCTTGCTCCGGCATCCCAGAGCTGTTCCATCAGTACCCGACTGGAGGCCTCGCGCATATCGTCGGTATTCGGTTTAAAGGCGAGTCCCCATAACGCAACGGTTTTACCCCGAATATCGCCGTTAAAGTGGCGCTGAATGTAGCTGAACAGTTTTTGTTTTTGCTCGCGATTCACGGCTTCCACTGACTCGAGGATCCGTGTCTGATAACCAACCGCATTTGCACTACGAATGAGCGCCTGCACATCTTTGGGGAAACACGAGCCGCCATAGCCACACCCCGGATAGATAAACTGATAGCCGATTCGCGGATCTGAGCCGATCCCTTTGCGCACATTTTCGACATCTGCACCAAAATGTTCTGCCAGATTGGCAATTTCGTTCATAAAACTGATTTTCGTTGCCAGCATGCAGTTTGCAGCATATTTGGTCAGCTCAGCGCTGCGAATATCCATTACGATGATTTTGTCGCGATTGCGGTTAAACGGCATGTACAGCTCGCGCAGTTTATCCTCGGCATATTCACTGTCGGTACCAATGATGATCCTGTCAGGGCGCATACAGTCAGCGACTGCCGCCCCTTCTTTCAGAAACTCTGGGTTTGACACCACATCAAAAGACACCGCCTTGCCCAGGGCATCGAGTATTTCCGTCACTTTATTTCTGACCTTATCCGACGTCCCGACCGGTACCGTGGATTTTGTGACGATAATGGTTGGCTCACGCATGTAGGTTGCAACGGTCTCTGCAACATTCAGAACGTGCTGAAGGTCTGCCGAACCATCCTCATCAGGCGGGGTACCGACTGCGATAAAAATCAATTGTCCGTGTTCAACGCCAGCTTTACCGTCAGTCACAAAGGTCAGACGTCCCGCTTCCTGATTAGAGAGGATGAGCGGACTCAGGCCTGGTTCATAAATCGGAACAATACCCCTTTTCAGGTCGGCAACCCGCTTTTCGTTAACATCGACACACACCACATCATGACCGACTTCCGCCAGCACGGCTGCCTGCACAAGGCCAACGTAACCTGCACCAAATACTGTAATTTTCACACTTTTCCCACTTCTTCTTCGACGTAGTGACCCGCTTTACGCCAGTCGCTGCCTGTTATGTAATGCCAGGGGACACTAGCAACATGCAATGAAAGGAATATGACAATCCTGCATTATTCCGTCAACTTACCAGACCGTTTGCAGCAGCCGTCAACAAAGCCTTTTCGCATCAACACCCCACGCTGTTTGCCGTTCTCCATAAACCAGCGATTGGCCAGGTAACGCAGCGGAAGCGCAAGGAAATTCCGGACTTTCCAGTAGGTCGGAACGTAGCCACGACGGGACAACAGCAGCACATTTCTCACCTGGTAATAGAGCCTGACGGGTGCGCCCACTTTGAATATTACGCCACACAGCCTGATCCGCGCGTCGCCCTGCCGATGGGGCATCACCACATCCTTAGCCTGAAACAGGGAAAACCCCTGGTGACGGGCGCGCCAACACCACTCGTGGTCAACACCATCAATAAACAGCGACTCTTCTTTACCGCCAATGCGGGAATAGGCCGCCGCAGACAACAGCATACCAGAGGCAATTAACTGCTTAGCATTAACGAGGGTTTCACTGACTGCTTTGTGCCGGTTGACTTTCGGCACCACCAGCTTGTCTGAGAAACTGCAATGAACGGTCGGACCGATAGCGGCGACAGGCTCCCCGGCAGATTCGAGCACTCGAAAGTGTGACGCCAGCTTTTCAATATCACTGCACGCCAGTTTACTGTCCTGATCCAGGATCAAAACGTAGCGACATCCAAGCGACAATAATGCCTCGATGCCCTGATTCTGCGCGCGCGCAATACCTGCATTGTCCGGATTGTGGAGGTATTGGGAATACGTGAGTTCTGTCAGATTAAACGGTGCCGGGGAATTATCCACCAGTACCACGGGCAAGCCTGCATTAGAATACGCCTGCACCAGCCCCCTGATATGCGCTTCGTCGGGGTGATACAGAATTATCACGATACCCAGTTTCAATGCTTTATAAACCTTTCCAGAAAATGCCGATCAACGCGATACGCCAGTTTTACAATTTTGGCAGGCATCATACGTAAACCCAGTACTGCACAGGCGTAGCACAGATTAAACAGTGTGGTCCGTCGTAATGCGCGCATCGCGTGCACCCTGGCCCGGAATTCGTTCAGCGACTTACTCAGCCCGCGACGTTTGTAAAAATCGTTGACCCGGCGAAAGCGCAGTAACTTGTCTTTCAGGTTCCGAAAGACATAGCCTTTCTTTGCCATTGATATCCACAAAAAATAGTCCTGCGTATTCTTCAGATCCGCATCGTAGCGGATGCCGTCATAAAACACCTGATAGCGAATCGCGACAGTAGGATGATTGAGCGTACATCGGCGCGGCAGAAGGTGCGTTATCTGCTTGTGCGAGGCAGGCATAACACGTGCCCCCACCTGTTTACCGTTTTCATTAAACTCAACCAGCGCCGAGCCCAGAACAGAGATATTTTTGTGCTTATTCAGATAGCCCGTCTGACGCTCAAGTCGGTTAGGCGCTGACTCATCATCAGCATCCATGCGAAAAAAATAGGCCGGTGACAGGGACATGCCCCACTCTATCGCGTGATTCATCGACTGCGCCAAACCGACATTCCTGTCATTTTGTGCCAGCACCAGTCGTTCGTCGGTAAACGCCAGGTCTTTCAACAGGTTAACAAATTTGGCCGGGACCTCACCGTCGAGAATAACAAAGAAGACAAAATCGCGGTAAGTCTGATTAAGAATACTTGAAATAGCCTGCTCGACCCACTCGAGGCGATCGCCATGATACACCGCCATGGCAACAACGGATTCGACCGTCGGAGAAGTGAAGTGGTTATGTAGAATGGTATACTGCTTGTCCAAGCGTCCCGCCAGGTTACGATGTTATGTAAATCAATCTGATAACGTTAGCAAAAATGCGAGGAAAAGTCTGTAGTCTGCCGTCTGACAGACTACGAACTGAACTGTTTGACGCGCTTGATGAAGCGAATAAAGCTCCAGATATTCTGGATGACATAACTGTAAACCACCAGCAGAGCGAGGAACCCGTAAAACATCACTGATTCCGGCACCTGATAAACCTCACCGAGCACACCCACCAGACAGTAACACGCGCCCATACAAAGAATAGCCAGCAGTGACTGGCGTGAGGTCAGTCCGGCACGCATAAAAATATTGTGCAGGTGTTTGCGGTCAGGGCGCAGTACTGATTGCCCTTTGCGCGCACGACGGTACATGATTGCAGCCATGTCCATCAGTGGTAAACCAATCAGCCATACCGCGGTTATCGGTCTGAATGCCGCTGTCGCACCCTGGGTGTGATCAACCAGCAGCCATACAATCGTCAGACCGACAAACATGCTTCCGGCGTCGCCCATGAAGATCTTATTACCTTTAAACCCTTTCCAACTGAGATTAAACGCCAGAAACGGAACAATGGCAGCAACAATAATGAGCGGCTCCATAATGGCTGCACCGTTGCCGCTTGCCACCAGAAAACCTACCACGGTGAGCAGAACAATGAGACTCATGCCGCCCGCCAGACCATCAATACCATCAATCATGTTAAAGGCATTAATGACCCCGACGACACACACGATGGTAAAGAAATACCCGGACAAATCGAGGTACAGCGCGCCGGTTCCGAAGATGTCACCCAGTGACGTTATGTAATTTTGTGCACTCCACGCCATGATTGACGCAACACCGAACTGGCATAATAAGCGGCCTTTCGCGCTCAGCTCAAAACGGTCGTCGAGCATCCCCAGCAAAACAATAAACGCCGATGCTGTGAAAAACAGCGGGTTGTTTTTCATCCATACGTCGGTGGCCACGCTGGCTACCAGCACGGCCATAAAGATCGCAACGCCGCCAGTCAGCGGGACAATGCCATTATGTCGTTTACGCACACTGGGCTGATCTACCAGTCCAAACTGGTGTGCCAGTGGCGTCATGACAATAAGCAGAATCAGCGCGACAAAGAACGCAGTAAAAAGTGGTACAAATTGCAAATAATCTAACATTCTTCGTGTGATCCCTTGCCACTTTACTCCAACCCCGCAGATAAACCCGCAGGAAGTGACGTTACAATTTTAAGATCTGCGTTGTTGCAAATCCGGTCCTGTAGTAAATGTTTGTGCTGAAGAACGCGGCATGTGTTATGCCTTTATCATATGTAGACGCTACAAACCGCCACATATGATAATAAACATTCATATAGGTGACTACCCAATATGCTAAAAAAACTCACCCATCTGGTCGATAAACCATCGAACTGTGTTTTTTTGAGCATTTTCTGGGCGTTCAGTTAGTATCAGCATCGGTCTCATGCTCATGTTTTTTTAATTTGTTGTGTTATCCTAGCGCCAATTTGAGAAACGGATTGAATCATCGATGAATCATCACTTTGTTCCCGCAAGCGGATTACTCGGGTTACTTCTCATCGTAAGCGGTTGCACCAGCCTGCCCAAACAGGCTAATGCTGATATTCCCCTCGTCCATGAGACGCTTATCCACCCTACCGGCAACCATGATGCAAAAAGCAATCCAGATATCAGAATTACGGACAATGTTGTCCTTGTCGATCAACAACGTTTTCTGGTTGTTGGTCACTATCTGTCGGCCAGCGGCAAGCAATGCCAACGCGTAAAGCCGGAAAGTAACCGTGTTGGCGACAATACGCTGAAAGCGCTTTGCCAGGAAAACGGTCACTGGCGCGCCCTTCCACCTCTTGTCTCATCGTCCGACAGTACGGAGGTTCAGCCATGAAGACAGTGATGCGGATGCTCAGCATTGGTGCAATGCTTGTAATGTTTAGCAGTTCAAACGTATTTGCGCAAAGTCTTGAACAGTTGCAACAACTTCGTCAGCAGGCGCAGAACCAGTCCGGCAATGACGGCAGCGCCGCCGCGATGGGGAAAGTGTCGCCAATTAACGTCGATACAAACCGCACGTTACCGTCCTCAGGAAACCGCAGCAGCGCACAGGGGCAATACTCCGTGCAGCCACGTCGCGGCACATCACTGCCGGGAGAGCCATCGATAGAGACTGTCTTTCCTTTACAGGAAGCGATGGATAATCCGCCTTTCGCGGCGAATCTGTTTATCGGCGGCTTTGAATCTGAACGTATCGATGGGTTGAATGACAGTTACCTGATTGCGCCAGGCGATAAAATTTCTATCTGGCTGTGGGGCGCTGTCAGCTATTCTGATGTTGTTACCGTTGATAACCAGGGTAATATTTTTATCCCGAACATCGGGCCCATCAAAGTCGCGAACACACCAGCAGGCGCAGTGAACCAGACAGTGAGCAGTAAGATTCGTCAGGTCTATACCAGCGACGTGAATATTTATGTCAATTTGCTCACTTCAACGCCCGTATCGGTCTTCGTGTCGGGGCCGGTGTTACGTCCCGGTCAGTATGCCGGTCTGGCTTCTGACAGCGTGCTGTATTATCTCAAGCGTGCCGGCGGTATCGATTTTACCCGTGGCAGCTTCAGACAAATTGATGTAATACGTGATAGTCAGGTGGTTGCCACCGCCGACCTGTATATGTTCTTACGTGACGGCGTGCTGCCTGACGTGTCCTTCAAAGACGGGGATATCATTCTTGTGCGGCCGATTGGCAACACCATTGTTGTTGAAACGGGCGCCCGTAACAGCTTCACCTTCGAGTTTTCAGATGAAGAACTGCGGGGTGAAACCGTTAATTATTTCGCCCGCCCGGGTGAGTTCATGAGTCACGTGTCGGTTGCCGGTATTCGCAACAACACACAGTTTGCCCGCTACCTGACCGTATCTGATTTCAACGGTCTTATGCTGCAACCTGGCGACACGGTCGAGTACGTCAACGACCATGAGCCACAGATTTACAGAATCAACATTAAAGGCGCGCATGCCGGCGCATCCCAGGTGATGGTTGACAAAGGCACCCGTCTGCTCGACGTGCTTGACCATATTGCGGTTGATCCAGACCTGGCGGATATCAACAATGTCTTTCTGACCCGTGAAAGTGTGGCAGCAAAACAAAAAGAGATCATCGATCAGGCACTCCAGCGCCTTGAGCGAAGTGTATTTACTGCTCCCATCAGCTCAAGCGGTGAAGGCAGTATCCGGGCCCAGGAGGCCGAGCTGGTAACCGATTTTGTTGCACGGGCACGTCAGATTGAGCCGGTAGGCCGCGTTGTGGTATCCGAAAATGGCAAGGTCGCGAACATCCTGCTGGAGCCAAACGATACCATTGTGATCCCTGAAGTCTCTGATCTCATACACGTCGGGGGTGAAGTACTGATGCCACAGGCTGTGGTTTACAACCCCGATGCAACGACCGAGGACTACGTTGCCTGGGCGGGCGGCTTCACGCAGCGTGCCGATGATGAGCGTGTATTGATCATCAGAAAAAATGGCAATGTGGAGTTTGACAACGTGGATGGCGGAAACTGGCTGACCGCCGGCAATAGCACACACATTGAACCGGGCGATCAGGTTGTCGTCATGCCTGCCATCGACACCAAGACACTGCAGGCCGTGAAAGACATTACACAAATCATTTATCAGATTGCCATCGCGGCGAACGTAGTGACCCGTTAGTCCGATGACACAGCTACGACAACAACTTTACGCCTGGCGGAGCGTCATTTTTGCGCTCTACCTGCGTGAGTTGCAAAGTAAATTCAATGACAAATTTGGTACCAGTTGGGCTTTTATAGAACCGTTTCTGTTTATCATGCTGCTGTCGTTTATTCGTGGCCGTATCAGCGGCGGCGATGTGCATACCGTGCCCATTTTTATCTTTATGATGATTGGGCTGGTCGGTCTGCGTTTCTTAACGGAAACCTTAACAGCAGTATCCCGATCGGTTAAGAAGAATAAACCGCTTTATGCATTCCGTCAGGTTCAGCCCATGTCTGCTATTCTGACATCGGGCTTTCTCGAGCTCTCTATCAAAGTGGCAGTCATCGGACTTCTGGCGCTCAGTGTCTACCTGATGGACCAGACGTTTGACATGTTCGACCCGCTGTTACTGATAACCCTGTTTGTTATTCTCTGGATTTTCGCCATTTCATTGGGGATCTTGTTTGCTGTTGCAGAGGCGTTCGTACCTGAAGTAAACAAACTCAAAGCATTTATGATGCGGCCGCTGATGTTTATTTCCTGCGTCTTTTTCTCGTTGCAGGACATTCCTCAGGAATACTGGTATTTGTTTACCTGGAACCCGCTGGTGCACTTCCTGGAACTCGGGCGCTACGCCTGTTTTGAATCCTACGGCCATGACGGGGTGAGTATGAACTATATCCTGACTATCAGTACGGGGTTCCTGTTTTTTGCGCTGGCGGTTTACCACATAAGTTGGAAAAAGGTGCTGGCACGATGATTCGGCTCAACAAGGTTACCAAGAGCTATCCCAGCAAGCTCGGTCCACAATATGTGTTCAAAAACCTGAGTTTCGATTTCCCGACAGAAAAGAACGTGGCGATCCTTGGCAGAAACGGCTCGGGTAAATCAACCCTGTTCCGTTTGCTTGCGAAAAGTGAATATCCGGATCGCGGGCAGATCCTGACCGATAAATCGATATCCTGGCCGGTCGCACTTAAAACCGGGATCCACCCGCAAATGACCGGCCGCGAAAACACCCGTTTTATTGGCCGAATCAACAACGTTGCTTCGTTGCCAGAGTATGAAAAAAAAGTGCAGGCATTCGCTGAACTCGGACGTCGCTTTGATCTTCCGGTAAAAAATTATTCCTCGGGGATGCGCGCCAAACTGGTGTTTGCCTGTTGTATGAACATCGACTTCGACATTTACCTTATTGACGAAGCCACCTCCGTGGGTGACCCGCAATTTCGTAAAAAGGCACGCGCCACACTCAAGAAAAAAAGCCAGACTGCCGGCGTGATTATGGTTAGTCACGAACTGGATCAGGTCAGAGAGTTCTGTACCTCAGCGGTAGTTCTGAAAGAAGGACGGCTAACCTATTACGCCGACCTCGAAGAAGGTATTGCTGCTTACACCGCTGATTAAGCCGGGTAACGAAAGGACTAGAAAGCCAACATGATTGAAAAAACACTGTCACAACTTTCCCGAATTATGAAAAAGCAAAAGCGACTGATCATCGCTGCGCCCTGGTTGCTTTACGCAGCCTACCTGATCCTGCTGGCTTCCCCTCAGTATGAGAGTCAGAGCCAGCTGATTGTTAAATCCAGTAACGGTGGCAGCTCGTTTGACCCCTCTTCGCTGATGTTATCCAGTATCGGCGCGTCTTCCGGTAGTAATGAAAGTCAGCTGGTCGATGCCTATATACGCTCTGCCGACATGCTTAACCACCTGGAGGAGACGCTTTCGCTACGCGAGCACTACCGTTCTGATGAGGCTGACTTTTTTAGTGCCCTGTCACCCTTTAACAGCCGTGAAGACTTTCTCGACTACTATCTCGACCACATTGAAGTCACGGTCAACGCCGCCTCATCGGTAATCACGCTGAAAACCCGCGGCTTTAACCCGGAAATGGCCCAAAAGATTAACCAGACTATTGTTGAGAAAGCAGAAGGTTTTATCAACAACATTAATAATGATCTGGCAAAGTCAAAACTCACCTTTGCCAAAAGTGAACATGACATCGTTGAGCAAAAATTGCAGCAGGCGAAAACCGACCTGCTTGAGTTTCAGGCAAAATACAATGTGCTCGATCCTACCGCGGAAGGAGCAGCATTTCAGCAAATCGCGTTCTCTCTTGAGGCCACGCTGGCACAAAAGCGCGCAGAACTTAATACCATTGGCACGATGATGTCATCCACAGCGCCAGAGGTCGTTAACCTTAAGCGCCAGATCACGGCACTTGAGTCACAAATTCAGGAGCAAAAAGCCCGAATCAGTGAGATGAATAAAAATGGTGGTGAATTGTCGGTCAGCGAACTGATGGCACAATACAGCAACCTTAAAGTGCAACTGGAACTGGCTATACAGGCATACTCCTCGTCGTTGATCACACTGGAAAATACACGGGTGGAAACCTATCAGAAACTGCAACACCTGGTAACCATCGAGTCACCTACACTGCCTGATAGCAGCCAGTACCCTAAAGTGATTTACAACCTGACGCTTTTTGGCGTCATTCTGCTGGTGCTGTACGGCATCATCCGCATAATCATTGCGACAATCAAAGAGTTATAAGTACGCGGGCTGACGTTAGCGTCAGCCCTGCCTGACACATTTGGCGGTCAACAATCGACCATCCCTTGTGTCGCCGCTGACTCTTTAGTATAACGACGTGTCTACATAGCCTTACCGCTAATGGAACACGTAAGAAGAAAGCGGGGCTTCACGCCGTTAACGCTTCAAAAAACATAATAATCTACGGAATCTCATTGTGACTATGAAATCATCTAACGACGCCAGCTTCTTCGGCCATCCTGGTGGCTTGCGAACGCTGTTTTTTACTGAAATGTGGGAACGCATGAGCTACTACGGCATGCGTGCTCTGCTTGTTCTTTTCATGACCGCAAGTCTGCAACAGGAAGGTCTGGCTTTCACGGTCGCCACTGCTGGCGCGATCTACGGCTTGTATACCGGCGCGGTGTATTTCCTTGGTCTACCGGGTGGCTGGCTCGCTGACCGCCTGATGGGCGGCAAAAAGGCGGTCTGGTACGGTGGCTTAATTATCTTTTCCGGTCACGTAGTACTTGCCATCGATTTGCAGAACTTGTTCTTTGTCGGCCTGATTCTGGTTGCCAGCGGTACGGGTCTGCTGAAACCAAACATTTCCGCCATGGTCGGCCAGCAGTACAGTGACGATGACGGACGCCGTGACAGTGGCTATGCCTTGTATTACATGGGTATCAACATTGGCTCGCTCATCGCCTACCTGGTTACCGGTTACCTGCAGGAAAACTGGGGGTGGCACTACGCCTTTGGCGCGGCGGCTGTGGGCATGGCGATTGGTCTGATTCAGTATTACTTTACCAGTCACTCGCTGTCTGGTGATTCGGTTGAACCCGCCAATGCCTTCGTTGGCCCGGCACGTAAGAAAGCCTGGATGGGAGTTATCGCTGTGGTCGCTGTGGCAGTGTTCGTCACCATTCTGGCGCACACCGGTGCCATTATTATTGACCCGGTATCACTGGCTCAACAGGTCGCAGTTTTCTTCACAATTATCTTCTTTGCGTATTTTGGCTTTATTTACTTTAAAGGCAAGCTGACCGACAACGAGAAAAAGCGCATGTGGGCGCTGCTGCTTGTATGCTTTGCCTCGGCCTGTTTCTGGTCAGGTTTTGAACAGGCCGGCTCGTCGCTGAACCTGTTTGCTCAGGATTACACTGACAGACTGTTGTCAGATGGCGCACTGCTCACCTCATGGTTTGGCATGGCATCCATCCCGACCGTGTGGTTCCAGTTATCTAACTCGCTGTTTATCATTATTCTGTCGCCATTTTTTGCGGCGCTCTGGATTAACCTGTCAAAACGCATGATTGACCCCTCCTATACGCTTAAATGCGCCGTGGGCCTTGTCATCATGGCAACCGGATTCCTGGTGATGTTTATGGCATCTCAGTATGCCGCACAGGGTCTGAAAGTGGCGCCAATGTGGCTGGTCACTACCTACTTCCTGCACACCGTTGGTGAGTTGTGCTTAAGCCCGGTTGCCCTGAGCGCGGTAAGTAAACTGTCACCCAAGCGGTTCGCCGGTCAGATGATGGGTGTGTTCGTACTGACCTACTCTATCGGCAACATTATCGCAGGCCTGCTGTCTGGAAATTTCGACCCGGAGAATGTTCAGGAAATGCCTAACATGTACCTGCAGATTGCATTGTTCAGTATCGCTATCGGTATTGTTATCGCCCTGCTCAGCCTGAAATCACGGTTCTGGGAAAAAGCCGGGATCCAGGCAAAGTCGTAAGCAGTTTTATCTGCCAGCGCAATCACCTACAATAACCGCCGACACAGACATGTTCGGCGGTTTTTTTTTATTAAAGGCACGGTATGGCTTTTTATTTTTTTTCACGCAATATCCCCGCGCTTAAGGGGCTGTCTATTCAGGAACGCATGACGCGGCTTGATGCCGCTGCCGGGCAAATGTCCACACCAGAGAAAACACTGCTCAATGTGTTGAAGCTTCTGGTGATTGTTCCTGTGTTTGCACTGATACTTCGCACCGCAACCGACTGGACGTCGCTGCTGTGGGCGCTGTTGGTTTTTCTGCTTTACCCATTACTGGTTAAGCCTTTACAGTATTCTATCTGTGCAAAATATTTACCGACCGTTCACAAGGATCCGCAATGAAATCAATTCTGGTAACCGGTGGTGCCGGCTATATTGGTAGTCACACGGTTTTGCAACTGCTCGAAGAAGATTACCACGTTGTGGTGCTTGATAACCTGTCAAACTCTAGTCCCGAGTCGCTTCGCCGGGTGGAAGCACTGACCGGCAAACCCGTCACCTTTGTTCAGGGCGACATCCGCGATGCGGCTGTGCTGGATGATATTTTCAGCGAGCACGCCGTAGACGCTGTTATTCATTTCGCCGGCTTAAAGGCCGTAGGCGAGTCCGTTGCCAAACCGCTCGAATACTACGAGAACAATGTTTATGGCACCCTGACGCTTTGTAAGGCCATGCGCAAACATGCCGTTAAGAATCTTGTCTTCAGCTCATCTGCAACGGTTTACGGCGATCCGGCCAAACTGCCGCTCTGTGAAGACATGGAGACCGGCACGCCAACCAATCCGTATGGTATGTCCAAGCTGATGGTTGAGCACGTCCTCAGCGACTTATATAAGTCAGATGATGCGTGGAACATTGTGATCCTGCGCTATTTCAATCCGGTGGGTGCACACCCTTCAGGCCGTATTGGTGAAGACCCCAACGGGATCCCCAATAATCTTATGCCTTATATTTCTCAGGTGGCCACCGGTAAGCTCGAAAAGCTCAGTGTATTTGGCGACGATTACCCCACACATGATGGTACAGGGGTGCGGGATTACATCCATGTAGAAGACCTGGCCAATGGTCACCTCAAAGCCATTGAACGCCTGTCACTGAATATGGGACTGGATATTTACAACCTTGGCACAGGTCAGGGATATTCCGTGCTGGACATGGTCAAAGCGTTCGAAGCCGCTTCTGGTAAAAGCATACCTTACACTATCGCTCCGCGACGCGCCGGGGATGTTGCCAGCTGCTATGCAGACCCGACGCTGGCAGCACAGGAGCTTAACTGGCATGCAGTGAAAGGCCTTGAAGCAATGTGCAAAGATACCTGGCACTGGCAATCCAATAACCCGGCAGGCTATCCCAAGTAATAAAAAAGCCCCGTAAAAACGGGGCTTTTTTTGTTCTGTCTGACCCGTCCTAAATAAAGTTGACACTTTCCAGCTTCTTTTTGGAGAGTGTAATGAATACAAGTACTAAACGAACTCAGCGGGATTATTCACTGGCCTTTAAACTGGCGGTTGTCGACC
>NZ_JBFNPK010000030.1:0-13891 GCF_040812025.1 Alteromonas nitratireducens | reverse complement strand
TCGACTATTACAACAACGAACGTATTAAGCTGAAACTAAAAGGCCTGAGTCCGATACAATATCGAAATCAGGCCTTGGTCGCCGCTTAGAAATGAGTCCAACTTTATGGGGTCACTTCACTGGCCGCCTTTTTTATTGCTGTTTGTTGTCGGCCTGTTCGAAATACCGTTTCCAGAACTCCGCCGTGGTGGTATTGATCATGTTGGACTCTGCATTCATCAGCATGACATAGCCTGCGCTATAATCGGGCGCAAACGCCACATCGGCACGATAGCCTTTCACCCAGCCGCCATGATAGTTAATGCGTTTGCCATTAAAGTCATAGATACGCCAGCCCAGTCCGTAATGTGCGTCGTCCAGAAAACCGCGCCAGCCACGCCGGTAGGTTTCCCGACGCGTTTCTACACGCGGACGGGTGACGGTGTTCAGCATCTCATCGGAAATGACAGTAGGAAATTCGCCCAGCAACGCCTGAAGATACACGGTCATGTCACGGATGCTGGCGTTTACGCCGGCGGCAGGAGTGAACCGGTAGTAGTTACTTTCCACATTCCCTTCACGCCAGCGATTGCGGGCAATGGCAATATGCGGGCGGGCCCAGGACGGTGACGCCAGCAGACCACCTTTGCCGGCGCTGGCTGTGGACATGCCCAGCGGAATAAAAAGCTCATTCTGTAACTGACGATGATATGACGTGTTCTGGCTGCTGAGATAATATTCAATCGCGCCAAACAGCGCATTCTGATAGGTGTAGCAGTCGCCCGGCTCGCAAATGGGATCGAGTTTACCCAGCGCCTCCAGTACCCGGCGCAGGCTGTAGTCCGCCTCAATCAGGTTGTCGTAAGCATTCGGCATAAAACCGCTGGACTGACCGACAATATGTTGCAACTGCAGTTTATCTGCATCAACGCCGGTAAATGCGACATCGGACACCAGCTTGTTCACTGGCATATCCCAGGACAACCTGTCCTGTTCTACCAGTTTAGCCATAAGCAGCGCCGTGAAGGTTTTCGACACCGATGCCAGTCGAAAAACCGTTTTGTCGGTGATGGGTTCACCGCCTTTGTGGGTTCGCCCGTACACATACACTTTTGGGGTTTCACCCTGCTGGTAAAACACAAAGGCATAACCGGGCACGCGGTATTTTACGGCCTGGCGGTTCACATAGTTGGCATAATCCTCAAGCCAGTCTGCCTGCACGCTGACGCTGCCAGCCAGTAAGATACCGGTAAGCAGGGCACGTAAAAATGTCAGGGTACGTTGCAACAGGGAGGGCGACAAAAAGACTCCAAAGACGATAGCACGCGGGGGCTTGCACCGCGTTACGAAAAAACCTCGGGTATTATGCGTATCGCGCTGTGGATAATCAACTGCATGCCGTCGTGCGGTATCACCTTCAGAATGAGTTCCGATTTTGTCGCTCTTTCGGCCGTTGATGTTGCTACACTGCAGTTGTCTTTGTTGAACCGGCCGCTCACTCATGCCTGACATCTCTGCTGACAATTTACACGCCTACCGGCAGGCCCGGCTGAGCCGCGATCCACGTTTTGACGGAAAATTTTATGTGGCAGTAAAAACCACAGGGATATTCTGTCGCCCGATTTGTCCGGCGCGGCTGCCCGCTGAGAAAAATGTGACTTACTTTTTATACCCCGGTCAGGCGCTGATGCAGGGATTTCGTCCGTGCCTGCGATGTCGGCCTGACAGCGCACCGGACTCTTACGCCTGGCTGGGTACCACGACAACGGTCAGACGGGCGCAACGGCTGTTGTCTGCTATTCCGCCTGCGCCAGTTTCCGATATCGCAGCGCGTTTAGGTGTGAGCGAACGGTATCTGCACAAACTGTTTCGTCAGCAGGTGGGTATTGCACCCAAACGCTACCAAAGTGTGCAGCAGGTGTTGTTTGCCAAACGCCTGCTCCAGGAGAGCGCGTTGTCGGTCACTGACGTTGCGGTCGCATCGGGTTATCATTCAGCGCGTCAGCTTCAGCGACAACTGCAGCAGCATTGCCGGCTGTCGCCGACAGACTTACGCAACAACACGCATGCCCGCGCGATGAAAACAGATCACGCCGCGGGCCCGGTGCTCTCGCTGTTTTTGCCCTACCGGCCTCCCTACAACTGGGAGCAGGTGCGCGCCTTTCTTACGCAGCGCGCCATCGCCGGTATTGAAACGGTGACTGACACGGGGTATCAGCGACAGTTCCGGCTGGGTGACAGCAGTGGCACGGTGACTGCGACACATCAGGACGCACGTCATGGTTTTGCCGTGTCCATGTCACTGACGTCGCTGAGCGATATTCACCATGTTTTGTCGCATCTTACGCGTGTGCTCGACTGCCATGCTGATCCGCTGCTGATTGACCAGGCATTATCCGCTGCCGGCCTGACCCATGATTACTATCCTCGCGGTATTCGTGTGCCTGGCGTATGGGACAGGTTTGAGGGAGGCTGCCGCGCCATACTTGGGCAACAGGTGAGTGTTAAAGCCGCTATCAATAAAGTGACGCAGTTGTGCGAGACACTGGATGAGCGCACACCATTCGGCCGCTGTTTCCCGACTGCTGAGACGGTTGCCGCAGACAATCTGAGCTGGCTGGCTATGCCGGGACGCCGACGCGATGCATTGCGCCGGTTTGCTGAACTTTGCGCAAACCAGTCGTCACCTGACTACGATGCGATACTGGCGATACCGGGCATTGGCCCCTGGACTACGAACTATATGCGATTGCGTGCAGAACATGATCCCGACATCTACCTGGAAGGCGACCTGATAGTGAAACGCGCAGCAGACACGCTGAACGTAGACCCTGAACAGGCCAGGCCATGGCGCAGTTATCTTACTGCTGCGCTCTGGTATGCGTATGGCGAAATGGACAAGAAACAGGAGTAACACTATGAAATATCTGGAATATCAGGATAGCCCATGGGGGCGGCTTATGCTCCGTGCGGACCAGGTTGGTATCACGATGGTCGCGTTTGATGCCGGGTCTGCTGAACATCCCAATCCTTCGCCAATAACCAGCCAGGCCCGCAGGGAGCTCGAGGCCTACATTAACGGTCGGCTCACCCGCTTCACTGTGCCGCTTAATCCGGCAGGCACACCGTTTCAACAGGCGGTATGGCAGGCACTGTGTTCAGTTGAGTTTGGCACTACGGCAAGTTATGCCGACATTGCCAGACAGCTTAATAATCCTAACGCTGTTCGCGCGGTAGGCATGGCCAACAGCCGCAATCCGGTTGCCATACTTATTCCCTGTCACCGGATTATCGGGAGTAATGGTACACTCACCGGCTATGCGGGCGGACTGGAACGAAAAGCCGCCCTGTTGAGACATGAAGGGGGACAACATTCACTATGGGCATAGGGCAGTTACTGGCGCTGTTGTTGCTGGCGGCAATCTGGGGCGCATCGTTTATTTTTATGCGCGTTGCGGCACCTGAGTTCGGTATTTATGTACTGGTGGCCGTGCGCACGATCCTGGCGACCGCGGTGTTGATGCCGGTGATGGTGCTGTCCGGTGCCATGGGAGAATTTCGCCGGCACTGGCGTGCCATTGCCGTTGTCGGGCTAGTGAATACGGCCATCCCGTTTGTGCTGTTTAATTACAGCAGCCTGCATCTTGAGGCTGGCGTTAATGCCATTCTGAACGCCACCGCCCCTATGTTTGGTGCCATCGTCGCCTGGCTATGGCTGGGCGACCGCCTGTCAAAAAGTGCCGTAGCCGGCTTGTTTCTTGGTTTTGCCGGGGTAGCGGTGATCAGTCAGCAGAAAATTGGTGAGGGGGATATCAGTATTCTGCCTATTCTTACTGCATTAGCTGCCACCACCTGTTATGGCATAGCTGCGTCGATGATGAAGCGCTGGCTGGCGGGCATTAAACCGATTGCCGTTGCCGGGGGCAGTCAGGCCATGGCATCGGTTATGCTGCTGCCGTTCGCATTAACCACACTACCAGAAACGATGCCGGGTCAGGCTGCCTGGCTGAATGCTATCGCGCTGGCGGTTGGCGGCACTGGCATTGCGTATATCCTGTATTTTTACCTTATCGCCAGCATTGGCCCTGCCCGGGCAATCACGGTGGCGTATCTTGTGCCGTTATTCGGTATCCTGTGGGGGCTGGTGTTTCTCGCGGAAGCACTGTCTACCCAGTCGATGCTGGGGGGCGTAATGATCCTTGCGGGCGTGGCGCTGACCACCGGCGTTTGGCGAATGCGCAAACGCACGGTGAGCTAAGTCACAGCAGTTCAGAAAACGGCACCAATTCGTTCCTCAGGCTCCAGTACTGAGTAAGCGGATTGGTGCGGGACTTTTTCTCCTTCAGCACCTTTTGCCCCCAGAACACCGGGTAGCCGAGCTGGCGGGCGGCTTCAATTTGCGCCAGTGAAGGCAGGGTAAGCCGATAATACCCGTCGGTATCTGAGAAAAAGCCGTCACGGTCTATGATCAGCTCGCCGTTCTTGACGTTATACCCGGACCACACCTCATGTTTCCTGTCCCAGCGGGCAAAACAGACAAGGTATAACTGTGCGTCGGTTTGCGAGAGTCGGATGGGGTGGCGGTCGTCGTCAAAACGGTTTTTACCGTCCAGCTCAAAATCGCCATCGGCAACCGGAACACGAAACTCAAGCACGTCTTCTTCCACCTGCTCGTATTCCATGTCCTTTATTTTTCCTTTGATGAAACCCGCCAGTGCATTCAGCACGGGAGCGTTTACCACACCCAGGTTTAACAGGTGCGAGGATTCAATCAGTTGCTCTATGCGAGCCGCGAGTGCAGTAAGTCCGGCCTTAAAGTCGGCCATGTACGGGTAGTATTGTGGGTGCTGTTTATCAAAGGGAACCGGCTCGTCAATGTGGTGGGTTTTGGCCGCAATCATGCCTGCATGGCGCATAAATTCGGCGGTACAAAAACGTGCGGTGTCCGCTTCATACTGACTGGGTATGGTAGACATAAAACCAGAGAACGCCGCCAGCGGACTGCCGGGCAGAAACAGCTTTTCAAACTGATTTTTCTTTACGCGCTTAAAGGGGCCAATGGCAATCAGCTGACTGTTACGGCTCTTGGCGCTCAGACCGCTGATAATGTCCACGAAACTGAAAACCAGTGCTGTCATGATTTGCGATTGTTGCTCGTCGCTGAACGCACTGAGCGAGGTATTGCTCTCAATCTGCGCTGCCAGTGCCGGATCGGCCAGACTACTGACGACCGAGTCTTTTTCATTGGCCAGCCGCAATATCTCGCCTTTTATCGTGCTTGGCAGGGTAGGTATGGGGTCTTTTTTCGACAGCTCCTGTAACTGAGCCGTAATGGCTTTTTTGAGTTTAACGAAATTCGCAGAGTCAGGTTTAATGGCGCCGTTCAGGCTTTCGCGGAGCTGATTACGCAGAATTAATCGGTTGGCTACCTGGAAGGTACGGTGCTCTTCTTTGGCGCTGGCCTGTGCGCTGGACACTGTCGCTAACGTAGAGAGCTGCCCCAGCAGCTTGTCCAGCGAGGTTTTACGCAGCAGGTCATTGCCATCAAACGATTTCAGAAAGCTGAACGGACCACCAAAGGCTTCCTGGGTTTGCCAGTCGGCGAGGCCCGGCAGACGATATTCGGGTTTACTGCCGACATTCGGGTCGACAAAGACAATACGGCGGACATAGTTAATGTCGTCGTCCAGCCCGTCAATGTGAGACGCCAGCCGGAATGCTTCTGCGACCGGCTCGTTGTTGAAAACGCCGCCGTCAACATAGGTGAAGTTGCCGTTTGAAGCATCGCCAAACGGCCAGATGCTGCTGGGGTACTCCCACTTGTAGCGTTTAAGGGTAACCGGCTCAAACGCGACAGGGAAGGCGCCGCTGGCAATGGCAGTGGCAACAATATGCTTCCAGTCGGTCGCGCTGCGTATATCAAAGGTTTTACCACTGATACTGTCGCCCCAGTGCAGGCGCATCCAGCGGTCGGGGTGTTTGTCTGTGTCGGACAGTTTTTTACTGCTGACGGGCGCAAAATTGATATCGAAAATGCGCATCTCTTTATGCTGAAACGACGTCAGCGCGTCGTTAATCACCACTTCGCTGCCGCTGGCAACCGGATACAATTTACTGGCTTTGGCATGCAGCGGGTTAAGATTGGAAATACTGCAGCCATAGAGCACCCGTGTCGCCAGCAGCGGATGCGTTGCTTTGTCCTCATCCAGATACCGGGCAGCGCCCCCTGCAGGCAGCAGGTTTGCGGTGGCAATGTCCGCTACGGTTTTTCGGTTGACCAGGCCGCACTGGTATTTCAGCGGTGGAATGCTGGCGCTGCCTTCAGGATTGAGCAGGCTATCCAGCGTGATCTGGTTTATCCAGATGTCATTCATTTTGTCCTGTGCCAGCTGGGCATCGATCAGTTGCTGACGTTTTTTGTCCGGCAGCGATTTCCAGGTGGTCTCAAGACCGTATAACGAACGAAGGGTGGCGGCCGCTTTTTTCCGTAACGCGACGTCTTTGCTGGGGAAGGCAAGCGCATTAAGCATAATGCCCAGGCTCATGGCGCCGGCACTGGCGCCAGCGAATACATCTATTTCTACCCGGTCAAATGGGTTGCCGTCGTCATCGCGCGCAAACAACAGCGCCAGTTTTATCGATTCGGTCAGCGCGGCGCCGCAAAAAGATCCCAGCGATACACCGCCGCCCATTGCAAAGCCCAGTTTCAGTGTTTTGGCCATAACGTAGTCCTTTACTGAATGAGGTGAGAAAACGCTATAACTATAGACTGCTTTTTGACCAGTCGGCGCTTTTATATCCTGCCCGGTGGGACAGAAAGACGAGGGAAAAGGGGCTGCCCGCGGAGTGGCAGCCTTAGTCAATCAGTTGCATTCTGACCAGATTACAGCCGTCGCGACGAGCCTGGTAGAGGGCATCTTCAGCATGGGCGCTGACTTCCTTGAGCGGTCTGGCACAGGCCGTGAACGAGACCCCGAATGACGCGGTAAACTGCAGGTCTCCATGGCCCGGCAGGGGCGGCAGGGTGGCAATACCATGACGCAGGTTTTTCGCCAGATCATAGGCTTCGTGCGGGCCGGTCTGAGGCAGCAGGATCACAAACTCTTCACTGCTCCAGCGGCCGATAACGTCGTCTTCACGAACATTTTCTTTCAGGAAGCCAACAACCGCATCCAGCACATCATCGCCAACATTACGACCATAGGTGTCATTAATGCTGGTGAAGTTATCAATGTCTACCAGGATAAGGCTCATTGTGGTGTGTCGGGTAATCATGTCAGTGTACAGCCGCTCGATGCCTTCTTTGTCTGGCAGGCGATTAGCAGTACGAATGACCAGCTCAGGCTGCATGTCCCGGCGGAAATAGTACAGTAAGTTATAAATCAGCAGGAACAGTGCAAACACCACCACCAGCAGGGTGACCACGCTGAAAATAAACGCCTGAGAAATTTCGGTCTGGCGGTCATCCAGTGGACTCAGCAGAAACACTGTCCAGTTGAACTGATTCAGTTTCACCTCGGCAATGAGGTAGTCCTTATCGTTGATGGTTACCAGCTTGTTGTTGAGTGCCCGCTCGTTCTGCACCTGCAGCGGCAGGCTGCTGTACCAGTCCAGTTCTGCCAGATTGGTAAACTCTGAATACGACGCCAGCAGTGCCGGATCGGACGACAGCATGATATTGCCAAGATCATCCACAAACAGGAAATCGTAGCCGTAGGTTTGTTTGTAGGTGTCGAAAATGTCGATGAAGCTCTTCAGGCTTTTACCAATACCGAAGAAACCAAGAAATTCACCATTATCGCTGAAAATTTTAAGGTCAATATAGAAGTGGGTATCCTCCCACTTACCGATATCTGCAACGGCCTTTTCCGGTACGTTTTTATATTTGAAGTACCAGCTTACCTTGCCCTTTATCAGGGGCAGCAGGGTGCCGTCTGAGTTGTATTGCATCCGGCTTTTCTCGCTGGCAATAAAGAACGACATGCCGAACTCGTTCTCAAGGCGGGATAAAGTGTCAAAGATGGCTTTTTCATTCGGTGCGTCAGTGTCCATAAGGCTGACAAGTTCACGGGATTTTCCCAATGCTTCAGACACGTGCAGCGGTTTAAGGAGCTGATTGACGATGAGCGATACCGCGGGGGACAGCGACTGTTGCTGCGCGCGGCTTTGCTCTGCAACAATTTTAGACACACTGAAATGAACCAGTGTGACAATTGCAATTACCACCACGGCGAACAGCAGTAAAATACTGCGATATAGCGTTCGAAAAGCGTTCATTGACTACGCATACTCCTTTGCCAACATGAACAGGATACCAGTCCAGGGTGAGTATAACCGCTCATTCTGTGAACTACTAGCACTCGCTGGTACATCCGCGTGTGATTTCGCATACGTTGTCGCTGACTTCATTCTCATGCTTGGGTACACTGGGAAAAACAGGGCGGTGTTATCGGCGCATGCCTGTGTGACCCAACGAACAACGACAAGAATCAACAAGGAATTGCGATGGCTTTCTCGGTGATTATTCTGGCGGCGGGTAAAGGAACCCGCATGAAATCCAGTTTACCTAAAGTACTTCACCCTATCGGCGGCGTGCCGATGGTGCAGCGAATCATTAATACGGTGCAGTCTCTGGATGCGGACAATATCCACCTTGTCTACGGCCATGGCGGTGATCAGCTGAAGGCACAGGTGCAGGGTGACAACCTGACATGGTGTCTGCAGGAAGAACAACTGGGTACCGGGCACGCTGTGCAGCAGGCCATTGACGGCATTAAGGACAACGAAGATGTGCTGATCCTGGTCGGGGACGCCCCGCTTATCAGTGCGCAGACCCTGACCCGTCTCAAGGCAGTGAAAAGTCAGTGCGATCTGGCACTGCTGACCGTGGAGCTGGATGATCCGACGGGCATGGGACGGATTGTCCGTAAAGATGACAACATCACTGCGATTGTTGAGCACAAGGACGCCACCGATGAACAAAAGGCCATACGTGAAATCAACACCGGCATGATGATGATGGCAGGCGCCGATCTTAAGCGCTGGCTGGGCGCACTGAAGAATGACAATGCCCAGGGCGAGTATTACCTGACTGACGTGATTGCAATGGCGGCCAGTGAAGGCAAGCGGATCCAGTCGGCTCAGCCGGATGCACCGGAAGAGGTTGAGGGCATTAATAACCGGGTACAGCTGGCACGCCTTGAACGCGTGTTCCAGCGCAACCAGGCCGAAGCGCTGATGATGAACGGCGTGAGTATGTCCGATCCTGCCCGGGTTGATATTCGCGGCGAGGTGAAAACCGGTCAGGATGTCAGCATTGACGTGAATTTTGTTGCAATCGGTACCGTGATTATTGGTAACAACGTAACGATTGGTCCTAATTGCGTGCTGAAAGACTGCGACATTGGCGACAACTGTGTGATTGAGGCCAATACCCTGATTGACCAGGCCAATGTCGGTGAAGGCTGCAGCGTAGGACCGTTCGCGCGTCTGCGCCCGGGTGCGGTCATGCACCACGGTGCGAAGGTAGGGAACTTCGTCGAAATGAAAAAAGCCGTGCTGGGCGAAGGCGCTAAAGCCAACCACCTGACCTATCTGGGTGATGCGGAAGTGGGTAAAAATGCCAACATTGGTGCCGGAACCATTACCTGTAACTACGACGGCGTTAACAAATCAAAAACCCGCATTGGTGAGAACGCGTTTATCGGCTCGAACTCATCGCTGGTAGCACCGGTGAGCATTGGTGCCGGCGCGACAGTCGGCGCGGGCTCGACCATTACCGCCGATGTTGAGGATGAGGCCCTTGCCGTGGCCCGCAACAAGCAGCGCAACATCACTGGCTGGCGCCGCCCGGTCAAGCGTGACCCGGTCAAGCGTGAAAAATAACTCCGCTGCGTCTTTGTCTGTACTGGTGGTAGGGTTTGGCTTTTCAGCCAACACCTTCCACCTGCCGTTTCTGCGCCATTTTAGTGATGTTGATATTGCTGGTGTTGTGTCGTCGCGACCCGAAATGGTCGCTCAGACGTTGCCTGATGTCCCGGTCTGGTCTTCCCTTGATGAGGCTCTGGCTGCCCGGCGTTTTGATGCGGTCGTTATTACTACCCCTAATCATCTTCATGCAAATCAGGCAGAACAGGCACTGCTGGCAGGTTGCCACGTGCTGGTGGAAAAGCCGTTTACCCTGACAGCGTCAGAGGCGTCCCGGCTGGTTGCGCTGGCTGCGCGCCGGCAACGCGTAATGTGCGTGTATCAGAACCGACGCTTCGACGGAGATTTTTTGACGCTGCGTGCATTAATTAATGACAAACGGGTTGGTGAAGTGCGGCGCCTGGAAAGCCGGTTCGACCGGTTCCGGCCCGTTCCGCGGGATCGCTGGCGTGAAAATGACGGACCCGGGAGCGGGATCACCTGGGACCTGGCTCCGCATTTGATTGACCAGGCGCTGGTGTTGTTTGGGATGCCGGTTGCGGTAACTGCCCGTATTGCAACGCTCAGGGACGGCGGAAAAAGTGACGATTGTTTTGATATCGATCTGATTTACAAAGAAAAGCTGATTAGCCTTGGCAGCTCCCCGTTTCAGGCTGGTGCCACACTCCGCTACGATCTGCAGGGTACTGCGGGCAGCTTCCGCAAATTCGGCCTGGATCCACAAGAAAACCAGCTAAAACAGGGTGTTGTGTTTAGTGATCCTGACTGGGCACAAACACCTGGTAATGAGCATGGTAGCTTTCACGGCGAAAGCACTAGTGAAACCATTATCACTCAGCGTGGCGGGTATCTTACCTTTTACAGACAGTTTCTGGATGCGATCTCAGGCCGCGGACTACCGCCGGTTAGTCCGGAAGAGGCAATAAATGTGATACGTCTGACAGAGATTGCCTTTGCATCCAGTCAACAGCAAAACACGTTGAGGTTATAAATTCTTTCGAAATAATTTGCGTTTCGAAAGCTTTATAAACTATTATCGCTTTCACTTTGAAACTTAAGGCTGCTGATGTGAAGCAAAGCGAAACCCAAAAACGACGTGATGCCATTGTCACGCTGGTTAATCAGCGTGGTGCTATGCAGGTAGACACGCTGGCACGTCAGTTTTCCACATCAGAAGTTACCATTCGTAAAGATCTCAGCGTGCTGGCCGAAGCGGGGCGCCTGGTCAGGCAGCTTGGCGGCGCAGCGCCATTGCCAGGCAGCGCAAATCAACGCCATATTAATCTGGTAAAACAGCGTATTGGCGAGGCTGCAGCTGCGCTGATAGGCGACAATACCAAGCTTGCTATCGACTCCGGCTCTACGACTGAGGCGCTCATCCCTCATCTTAGCGCCCACAAGCAGCTTATTGTGATGACCAATTCGCTGAACATCGCCAATGCGCTGGTCAATAGTCCGAATGACCCCTCGCTGCTGATGACAGGGGGCACCTGGGACCCACATTCCCGTTCCTTTCAGGGCGCTATGGCGGAAAATACCGTGGCGGCATACAGTTTTGATATTGCTTTTGTTGGTGCTTCCGGTATAGATATTGACCGGGGTACCACAACGCTGAATGAGCTGACCGGTCTTAGCCGGGCCATGGCGGAAGGTGCCAGACAGGTTGTCGTGATGGCAGAGTCGAAAAAGCTCAATGAAAGAATGCCAAATTTAGAGCTGTCCTGGTCTCAGATTTCGGTCCTGGTGACCGATGACGGGATTACAGAACAGCAGAAAAAGAAAATTGAATCGCAGGGTGTGCGTGTAGACATTGCCACACGAAGAGGAGAGTAATCATGTGCGGGATCGTAGGTGCCGTTGCCGAGCGTAACGTTGTAGAAATTTTGTTGGAAGGCCTAAAGCGCCTTGAATATCGTGGTTACGATTCTGCAGGAGTCGCCCTGCTGGAAAGCGACGGTACGCTGACGCGCCTGCGTCGCACAGGCAAGGTGCAGGAGCTGGCAGATGCCGTTGCAGACGCACAGCCTCTGGGTAGTACTGGTATTGCGCATACTCGCTGGGCAACCCATGGCGGCGTAACTGAAGCCAATGCGCACCCGCACTTTTCAACCGATCGTGTCGCAGTGGTGCATAACGGCATCATTGAGAACTACCTGAGTCTGCGTGAGAAGCTGACAAAACTGGGCTACCAGTTCACCAGTGACACTGACACCGAGACCATCGCCCATACCGTGCATGAGGAGCTCAAAGCCGGTAAAGACCTGCTTAACGCCGTGCAGGATGCTGTTGCACAATTTCATGGTGCATACGGCACGGTCATCATGGATAAAGAAGATCCTTCACGGGTGGTGGTGGCGCGTTCTGGCAGTCCGCTGGTGATTGGTCTGGGGCTGGGTGAAAACTTTATCGCATCAGATCAGATGGCGCTGCTGCCGGTTACCCGCCGTTTTATCTTCCTGGAAGAAGGCGACGTGGCGGAGATTACCCGCCGCACAGTAAAGATTTTTGATAAGAACGGTGATCCGGTAGAACGCGAGATCATCGAGTCGAACATTGAACACGACGCTGGTGATAAAGCGGGTTACCGCCACTACATGCTGAAAGAAATTCATGAGCAGCCCACCGTAGTGCGAAATACCCTTTCACAACGTGTTGACGAGACCGGCCTGTTGCCGGGTATCTTTGGCGAGGGTGCTGACGAGATATTCAAAGATGTTCGTCACGTACAGATTATTGCCTGTGGGACCAGCTACCATGCGGGTATGACCGCACGCTACTGGCTGGAGCAATATGCGAACGTGTCGTGTAACGTGGAAATTGCGTCAGAGTTTCGTTATCGCAAGTCAGTCGTTCATCCCAATTCGCTGCTGGTCACGATTTCTCAGTCGGGTGAAACCGCAGACACACTGGCCGCCCTGCGTCTGGCAAAAGACCTGGGCTACATGGCCAGTCTGACCATCTGTAACGTGCCCGGGTCGTCACTGGTGCGTGAATCTGATCTGGCTTTCATGACCCGCGCCGGTGCAGAAATTGGTGTGGCCTCTACCAAAGCCTTTACCACCCAGCTTACCGCCTTTTTAATGCTGACGCTGGCACTGGGCGAATACAACGGCATGAGCGAAGAAGACAAGTCGGCCATTGTGACGTCACTGCACAGCCTGCCGGCAAAGCTGGAAGAGACGCTGGCCATTACCGGTGGTATTGAAGATCTGGCGGAAGAATTTGCCGATAAGAATCACAGCCTGTTCCTGGGCCGGGGTGATCAGTATCCCATCGCAATGGAAGGCGCACTGAAACTGAAAGAGATTTCTTATATCCACGCAGAGGCGTACGCTTCTGGCGAGCTTAAACATGGCCCGCTGGCACTGATTGATGATGAAATGCCGGTCATTGTGGTGGCGCCTAACAACGAACTGCTGGAAAAACTGAAATCTAACGTCGAAGAAGTGCGCGCCCGTGGCGGTATCATGTATGTGTTTGCCGACAAGGAAGCCGCGTTCAAAGGTGATGAGACCATGCGTGTGGTAAACGTGCCACACTGTGACTCACCTATAGCCCCTATTGTATACACACTGCCGCTGCAACTGCTGTCTTACTACGTCGCCCTGATTAAGGGAACCGACGTGGATCAGCCGCGTAACCTCGCGAAGTCAGTAACGGTAGAGTAACCAGACGGGCCCCGTTGGCGCTGCTGTAAATTGACAAAAAAGTATCATACTTACAAAAAAGTATCATACTAAACAAAAAAGTATCATACTTTCGTTCGTCCAAGCTATGCTTAGTGCTATGGCATAGCTTGGACGCACCTCATGAGCTCAAAAAAAGCCTTTCTGAGCCCCCACCCTAAAGACGTGAAAGGCCTCCTCGGGTTCTACCCAGATTTTACGGACACATCCATAAAGAGGCATACTATGCCTAGAAGGAGTGTCTATGACCAAGCGAAGAAAATATTCCCCAGAGTTTAAGCGCGAAGCCGTTGCTTTGG
>NZ_JBFNPK010000029.1:0-16777 GCF_040812025.1 Alteromonas nitratireducens | reverse complement strand
TCGACTATTACAACAACGAACGTATTAAGCTGAAACTAAAAGGCCTGAGTCCGATACAATATCGAAATCAGGCCTTGGTCGCCGCTTAGAAATGAGTCCAACTTTATGGGGTCACTTCAGTGAAGCCGCTTTTTAATTTATGGTGCTGCGTTACGCTGCGTTTTGTTCACCGTCTTCGACCGCACGAAGGGTCTCAGTCGCCGGCAGTAACTCCATGTCGAAGGTGTATTCGTCAACACGAACAGCCAGTTTACGCTTCTCGTCATAGTCGTGAAGCAGTGCTGCCTCTTCGGCGTTGATAACGCCTTTTTCCTGCAGCTTGTTCAGCGCATTTTCCAGCGATACGAACGGCACAACAGACTCTTTACGCAGTGCTTTCTGCACTTTGCCAAGCAGGTGCGCTACTGCATGCTTCGCTTTAAAGGCCTGCTCGTTGATGTCGTTACCATCACCTTTCACAGGGCGAACCAGGTGCGTCAGCTGTGCTTTCACGCTATTGTCCTGCATGGCCGCCAGTGACAGCTCACGTACCAGATCATCACTGATGCCAGGCACGCTGCGTGAGTAAGTGTTAGTCAGTACTCGCATCAGGCCGCGCGCAGCGGTGTTCGGGAAGTTGTTGATGAACTCAACAATTGCCTTGTCTGCCTGCTGCAGAGACCATTGCATGGCGTACTCAAAATAAGGCAGAGCCAGTTTACGGTCCTCGATACGCTGTTCGTAGAAACGAACGGCGGCCATAGCACCATACAGGTAGCTCATGACGTCGCCAAGACGGGCAGACAGCAACTCTGCTTTCTTCAGATCGCCACCCAGTACAGCCAGTGACAGATCTGCCAGTGGCGCCAGCTTGGCCGCAATTTTGTTCAGGCGTTTTTCGTACTTACGTACTTCAGGCAGCGCTGACTCAGACTTACGCAGGAACGGCAGATAACTCTGACCCAGACTGCGGAATGCATTCGCTACGCTGAAACCGATGGTTTTACGCAGTACCTTGTTAAACTCGCCATCGGCTTTGCTGTCATCGCTGTGGATCAGGTCAACCATTTCCTTCAGGTAAGGATGGCAGCGCATCGCGCCCTGACCAAAGATCATCAGGTTACGGGTCAGGATGTTTGCACCTTCAACCGTAATCGCAATAGGCAGTGCAGAATAGCCGCTTGCCAGCGTATTTTGCGGACCACGCTGAATGGCTTTACCTGCCTGTACGTCCATCGCTGAGTTCAGTACATCACGACCAAGTTCGGTCATGTGATACTTCGCAATCGCGGTGACAACCGACGGTTTTACACCCAGGCCAAGCCCTTCGGTGGTCAGGACACGCATTGACTCAAGCAGGAAGGTTTTGCCCGCGATGTCCGCCAGCTTCTCCTGAATACCTTCAAAACGTCCGATTGGCAGACCAAACTGCTCACGGATAAACGCGTATTCGGCGGTACCTTTCAGTGCAGACTGACCGGTCGCGACACCCATTGCCGGCAGTGAAATACCGCGGCCCGCGCCCAGACAGCTCACCAGCATCTGCCAGCCGCGTCCGATATTTTTCTGACCTCCAATAATGAAGTCCATTGGAATGAATACGTCCTGACCACGGGTTGTACCGTTATAGAAACGCACGCCCATTGGATCATGGCGGTTGCCCAGCTCAACCCCAGGGTGTGACTTAGGCAGCAGGGCACAGGTAATACCCAGTTCCAGTTTGTCGCCCAGCAGTTGGTCAGGGTCATACACTTTAAATGCCAGACCGAGTACGGTCGCGATCGGCGCCAGGGTAATGTAACGCTTGTCCCAGCTTACGCGCAGACCAAGTACTTCCTCACCGTTGTATTCGCCTTTGGTGACAATCGCCGCATCAGGAATGGCGCCGGCATCGGAGCCTGCTTCCGGGCTTGTCAGTGCGAAACATGGGATATCGCGGCCATCGGCAAGGCGTGGCAACCAATAGTCCTGTTGTTCGCTGGTACCGTAGTGCATCAGCAGCTCACCCGGACCGAGTGAGTTAGGCACCATAACGGTGACGGCAATCGCGCCGCTTTTCGCTGCAATTGTGGCAACGATCGTAGAGTTGGCATACGGGCTGAACTCAAGACCACCGAATTTCTTCGGAATGATCATTGAAAAGAAACGGTTTTTACCGAGGAAATCGATAATTTCCTGAGGAATATGCTTGCCGTTACCAAGCTCAAAGTCGTCAATCATGCCCAGCAGTTCGGTAACCGGGCCATCGAGGAATGCCTGTTCGTCCGCACTCAGTTTTGCCTGCGGAATGTCACGCAGTGCGCGCATGTCAGGCTTACCCTGATAGATTGACGATTCAATCCATACGTCACCGGCATCCAGTGCTTCCTGCTCGGTAACTGAAATAGGGGGTAGGACTTTTTTTAAGCTAGTTCTGATACTCATAAAACTCATCCGCTCATCTGACCAGTTGTGTGTTTAGATACTACACCTTTTTTTTTAAAGATCAAATTACATCGGCGTAACACCGGCCAGAGGCGGTGAAAAGTGGTTAACATTCACTCACATGACATCGGGCAAAAGAATACTCAGGTCTTCTTACTAAGAGTCGTTATACTATTGAATAAAAGGAAGATAGACTTAACGCCTACTCAATTGGATGACGCTTGCTATGCAACCAGCCCCTAAATGGATGAACTGGTGTCTGAACGCACCAAAAACCCTGATAGTCCTGTGCCTTATCATGACGGTGGTCGCCGTCGTGGGGGCAAAAAATCTGTATTTCCGTGGTGACTACAAGGTGTTCTTCGAGAAGGACAATCCGCAGCGCGTTGCGTTTGAGGAAATGCACAACATTTTTAACAAAAGCGAGAACGTGTCATTCATGATTGTGCCGGAGTCGGGCACCATTTATCAGCCGGATACCTTCTCACTGTTGTATTCACTGACGGATGAGGCGTGGCAGACACCGCTGTCAACCCGGGTAGAGTCGCTGGCAAACTATCAGCATACCTACGCTGAGGATGACGATCTGATTGTTACCGACCTCATTGCTCAGCCTGAGGTAAGTGATGCTGACACGCAACAGGTGCGGGACATTGTCAGCGCTACCCCGGAACTGACCGGCAGGCTGGTGTCGGATAATGGTGATGTTGCTATTATCAATATCACAGTTCAGTTGCCGGACGGCGACCAGACACAGGAAGTCATCCAGATTGCCTCATTTGCCCGGGAGATGCAGGCCAAATATGAAGCCGCGTACCCGGGACACACGATTTACCTTACCGGTATGGTGATCATGAACGATGCGTTCGCGGTTGCCGCCCAGGAGGACAGCCAGACCCTGATCCCCATGATGTTCCTGATCATTGCTGTGATGATTGGTCTCATCACGCGCTCTGTGTATGCCGCAATTACCACCATGATTGTCGTGATCCTGTCTATAGCGGTGACCATCGGCGTGGCGGGCTGGGCGGGTTTATTCCTGAGCACTGCTACGGTCAATGTGCCGACCATGGTCACCACACTTGCGGTAGCAGACTGTATTCACGTGCTGGTTGGCGTGCGGCAGCGTCTTCAGCAGGGCGCTGACAAACGCGCTGCGATTATCGACAGCCTGAAACTGAATAAACGTCCGGTTATTATTACCAGCGTGACGACCGCCATCGGCTTTCTGATGCTTAACTTTTCTGCCGTACCGGTACTGGCGGATTTGGGCAACATGACCGCCGGCGGTGTAATGCTGGCCTGCCTGCTTTCGCTGACCCTGTTGCCGGCATTGTTAATGGTAGGGCCTGCACTGACCCGCGAGCGGGCAGCGTCGTCGGGTGAGACGTTTGTGCGCTTGGGTGATGTAATTGTTCGCCACTACCGCAAAATTCTGCCTTTTTCCGCACTGATTTTGCTGGTCTCCAGCCTGTTTTCAGCCAATAACGAGCTGAATGATATTGCGGTGCGTTATTTCGATGACACCAGTACCTTCAGACAGGCCGTCAATAAACATGAAGAAACCATGGGCGGTATGTCGAATATCGATTTTGTGATTTATACCGACACGCCTTATGGCGTCACAGACCCGGCACTGCTACAGGAAATTGACACCTTCACTGCCTGGTTACGTGAAAAGCCGCAGGTGCACCATGTGCTGTCGTTTACCGACACCATGAAGCGCCTGAATATGAATATGCATGGTGATGATCCGGCGTTTTACCGTCTGCCAGAGGACCGTGAGCTGGCATCCCAGTATGTGTTGCTGTATGAGATGTCATTGCCCTATGGGCTTGATTTGAATAATCAGATGGACCTGGACAAATCGGCGCTGCGCATTATTGTGATGCTTGATAACCTTGGCAGTAAGGAGTTTACCGCGTTTGAGACCGAAGCAAAGGCGAAATTTGCTGAGCTGAATCCTGATGTGCGGGTCACTGCTGCCAGTCCGCCGCTGATGTTTGCACATATCGGCGAGCGTAATATGGAAAGCATGGTGTTTGGCACCGTATTAGCCCTGGTACTGATTTCCGGACTGATTGTTATTGCACTGCGTTCATGGCGTCTGGGCCTGGTCAGCCTGTTAACCAACCTGATCCCCGCCGGCGTCGGATTTGGGGTGTGGGGCATGATTTCCGGAGAAATTAACATGGCGTTGTCAGTGGTGTTAAGCATGACAATGGGGATCATTGTCGACGATACCGTGCATTTTCTGTCGAAATACCAGGTTGCCCGACAGCAGCAACAGTCGGTTGCTGACAGCGTACGCTATGCATTCAAAACGGTGGGTATGGCGCTGACCACCACCACGGTAGTGCTGGCTGCGGGCTTCGGGGTGCTGACGTTCTCCAGTTTCCTGTTAAATGCGCATATGGGGCAGTTAACCGTTATTATTATTATTGCCGCACTGCTCATCGATTTACTTTTCTTACCGGCGTTCCTGTTGTGGCTGGATAAAGATACGACAACCAAACAAGGGGTAACGACATGACGTTATTTCATCGCTTAATCAGCGCCACCGTTGTGATGTTTCTTGCGCTCCCTGTCTGTGCGGCGTCTGACGACTCAGAAGCGCGTGGTCTTGAGATTGCGAAAGAGCGTAAGGCCCGCGATCGCGGCTGGGATAATTCAACCTCAGAAGTCCTGATGATCCTGCGTAATGCTCAGGGACAGGAAGCCACCCGGCAGATGGAAGTGCGTACCATGGAAATGACCGATGACGGCGACAAGGCGCTAACAGTGTTTCAGTCGCCACGTGATGTCAGTGGCACGGCTTTTCTCAGTTTTTCGCATGTAGAAGACCCGGATGAGCAATGGATTTACCTGCCTGCGTTAAAACGCGTCAAACGTATCGCATCAAAAAACAAGTCAGGCCCTTTCATGGGCAGTGAGTTTGCCTTTGAGGACATGACGTCTTACGAAGTGGAAAAATTTGATTATCGTTACATTGGTGACGATACCCTTAACGATATGCCGATGTTTGTTATTGAGCAGTATCCTAAATATGATTTCTCGGGGTATTCCAAGCAGACAGTCTGGATTGATAAAGAGCACTACCGGGTCTATAAGGTTGACTTTTATGACAAAAAAGGCGACTTACTAAAAACGCTGGAATTTGACGAGTTCAGTTTGTATCTCGACAAATACTGGCGGCCACATAAAAGTTACATGTTCAACGTGCAAACCAATAAGTCGACCGAACTGGTCACCGAGTCACTGCAGTTTGCCGTAGGCCTGGACGAGTCAGACTTTGATAAAAACAGTTTACGCAGGGCGCGATAATCAGTGAGAACACAGTTAGCAGTAGCCATAGCGACAGGATTGTCGCTTTCATGTCCGGTAATGGCAGAGGTCGATATTGCGGGACGTACAGGCGGTGACGTCCGCTATTTTCTGCAGGATCCCGCCTATCCTCAGCAGCAGCGAACCCAGATATCGGTGTTTGCCGAGCCGGAATTTTACACTGAATGGAACGACGGCAATGACAGTCTGCTGTTTCGTCCGTTTGCCCGATACGACAACACCGACAGTGAACGTACCCATGGCGACATTCGTGAACTTCAGTGGCTGCACGTGGCAGACAACTGGGAGACGCGCGTTGGTATCGGAAAAGTTTTCTGGGGGCAGACGGAGTCGGTTCACCTGGTCGATATAATTAACCAGACCGACACCGTAGAGGCGGTTGATGGCGAAGATAAACTGGGCCAGCCCATGGTTAATGTGCGATTCTTCGGCGACTGGGGCACGTTCTCTGCGTATGTGCTGCCGTATTTTCGCGAGCGTACGTTTAACGGTGCTGAAGGACGCCTGCGTCCACCGTTACCGATTGAGGCATCAGACGCCGTTTATGAATCTGACCAAGAAGAACGGCACATCGATTATGCGCTGCGCTGGCAACGGAGCCTGGGACAGTGGGAAGTTGGTCTGTCATTTTTTGATGGCACCACGCGGGAACCTGAGCTTATTGCGCCGGATCTGACCTCGCCGAATCCGCAAATTTTGCCCTACTATGCACAGATTCAGCAGTACGGGCTGGATGTGCTGAATGTCTCTGGTTCATGGCTGTGGAAGCTGGAGGCGATTTATCGTCAGGGACAGAGTCAGGACTTTGCTGCGGCAGTGGCGGGGTTTGAATACACGACGGTCGGTATTCTTGATACCCAGTACGATCTTGGCGTGCTGATGGAATACCAGTTTGATGAACGTGAAGACAACTACTTTGCGATAGCCCAGAACGACCTGATGGTCGGGTTGCGTTTTATCCTCAACGATATTGACGGTACTGAAGTCCTGGCGGGGTTTGTACAGGATTTTGATAATACCGATACCTATACCGCTTTTGTTGAGGCGTCCAGCCGTATTACTGACAACTGGCGCTGGAGTCTGGATGCGTACTTTTTCAGCTCTGACACGCAGGATGATACCTATTACTTCATCCGGCGTGACGATAACCTTCAATTTACACTTGAATATTTCTTCTAAGGACGACTATGAGAACGTTATTCCTATTGTGTGCACTTAGCCTGGTTAGCCTGTCTGCAAGCGCCACTGAGAAAATGTATGCCGTGGCCGGTGTGGCATTCAACGACATGGACTTCAGTGAGCAGGACGAAAGTGGTGTGGGTTACACGCTGGCCATTGGTCATCAGTTTCATCCACAGTGGTATGTGGAAGCGGGCTATCTGAAACTGATGGACGATCTGTCTGACACCGACGGGCTGGAAGGCGATGCGCTCTATCTTGCCGTACTGGGTAAAGCAAGCAGCCGTCAGGGTGAGCTGTTTTACAAGCTGGGTGTGGCGCGTGCTGATATCCAGGGACGTGAAGCGGCTCTGGCAGACGACAGCTGTGCCTTAGGCAGTGCACAAGGCGGCACCTGCTATTTTGACGAAGGGGTAATTGCCGGACTGGTGGGATTAGGTTTTGATTATCATCTGACGATGCAGAGCATGGTGCGCCTGGAGTATACCTATCTGGGTGGCGAAGAATCGTTTTCGTCGCACTGGGTAAACCTGGCGTTTCGTTATAATTTCAACTGACAGCGGTACTGAACTGATCGCGTCGACGGGCAGTACCTACCTTATCTGACACGTAGGGAGCAGCAATGAAAAACGAACTGGATAACAAATTTCTGTTACAGGTATTCGAAAAAATTCGTCAGTTTGGTGAGCATGACGGTGACGTCTACCGCTTAAACGGGATTAAGGCGTTTACCGATCTGGACGGATATACGCTGTTTATCGAAGATGCCAAAGTGAAGTTGTCATTTGGTTTTCACAACCAGTACCACTTCGATTATGACTCCCGGGATGACTTCGAAAATTTTGAAAAGAAACTGAAGTCCATCGATAAGGAATACTGACCCACCATCTCCTCTGACAAGGCACCGGCGAAAGGGGAAAGGCTTTTCGTCGGTGGTCAGTGTCGATACAATACCCGCCAGTTAACGCGAAACGGGCAACAGTATTGGCAAACGCAATTAAAGCACCGACCTTTAAACTGGCATTCCTTCACCCTCGTTACTGGGGGATTTGGTTCGGGGCCCTTATTTTATATCTCATTACCTGGTTACCTTTGCGCCTCATTCGCGCACTGGGTGCCGGAGCAGGGCGTTTGATCGTCAAACTGGCACCGAAGCGGGCGCATACGGCAAAACGCAACCTCGAGCTATGCTATCCCGATATGGATGAAGCATCACGCAAAGCGTTGCTGGATGAAAATGTCCGTCGCACCGGCATGGCACTGTTTGAGACTGCTGCTGGCTGGTGGTGGCCGGCATGGCGCATGAAGCGACACTTTCATGTGGAAGGGACAGAGCACCTTGAAGCCGCGCTGGCAAAAGGCAAGGGGGTCTTCGGTATGGCTCTGCACAACATGAATGTAGAGTTTGCCTGCCGGGGCCTGGGGTATTTTTATCCGAGCATTGCGTTTTACCGCAAGCACAACAACCCGCTGTTAGATTACCTGCAGTACTATGGTCGCTTGGGTGCGAATAAGTATCTGATTGATAAAAGAAACTCGAAAGCGCTGCTGGAAGCCATGGAAGAAGGGGAGCTGTGTTTGTACCTGCCTGATCAGGATTACGGCCGCAAGCAAAGTATTTTTGTGCCGTTTGGTGGCGTGAAAGATGCCGCGACGACCACCGCAACCATGATGTTTATCCGTCGTACTGAAGCGGTGCCGATGATGCTGACCTCCCAGTACACTAAAAATGGCTACAAGGTGAAGTTCTACCCGCCTATAGAGGAAATTCGCGACATGGATGATGAAACGGCGCTGACGTTTCTGAATGAGACGATTCTGGATATCGTCAACGAACAGCCTGAAAGCTATCTGTGGATGCATAAGCGTTTTAAAACCCGTCCTGATCCGGACAGCCCGTCACTGTACAAGTAGATGCTAAGGACGCCGGTATGGCGTCCAAAATCCAGCATAGCATTGAAACATCACGTGAAATCGCAGTACTATGCCATCAGGTTAGTTCGCTGCGGCAGTCACAGATGGCACAAAAATCGTTTTCAAGCACAATGTTCTGGGCAAAACATATTGGTCTTGCCATGGTGCTGGTTATTGTCGCCGGTGTGGTTATTTTTCTTGAAAGAGAAATGGAGCAGGAGCCTGTTCCTGAAGGCGAAACCAAAGAAAAAACGGTGCAAACCGGGCTGAGTGAATTTTACCGCGAGTTCCGTCAGTCATCGACCAATCCGATAAAAGAAGACTCCGGCGACTTTGTGATGGACCTGAATGCCTCAGAACAGCCGCTGGATGCCAAACTGGAAGCCATGTCCAGTCGCACGCGGCCGGTTGAGGAACGCTGGACCGGCGAACATAAATACCGCACATTCCGTGCCGGGACAACGTTGCGCGAAGCCATTACGCAATATGCGCAGCAGGAGGGGATGCAGGTTATCTGGGATCTGGATCAGGATTTCGTTATCAAACACCAGTTCCAGATGGATAACACTATTTCCGGCTCACTGGCGAAAATCGCATCCGCCATCAACAGCAACTTTGAAGGTGAGGTAAAAGCCTATCTTTGTCCCGGCCAGCGTTCGCTGGTTGTAACTTCCAGCCCAACCGCGTTTCTGAAAGAAAACTGTACCGTTGTGCGGCCAGGCTAATCTAGTGGCCGGCTTCACCCAGTACCGCTACCCACTGTGACTGCACGGCTTGTCTGAGTCGTGTCAGCGACTCGGTCTGCTCAGCAAACTGATGGTTTGCTAACGTCAGATGGTGATACTGATCGCGCAGTTGCAAATAAGCCTGCTGTAGTTGCTGCGCGTCCTGCGTTGGGATAATCCCTGACTCACTGAGTGCATCAAGGATCCGCAGGTTATCGGTATAGGTCATGATGTCAGGGTGGTCAGAGGCATTGGCCAGAACCCAGTACTGGGTCATAAATTCAATATCGGTAATGCCGCCCTCACACTGTTTCAGGTCGACCAATACGTCGTCCTGTTTCAGCAGGTGTGCACGCATTTTAGCGCGCATGTCTGCTACGTCCTGACGCAATTTGTCATGGTCTCTTGGTTGCCCGAGTACCTCAGCACGAACGCGGCTAAAGTCGTGTAACAGCGCCTCATCCCCCAGTACCCCGCGGGCCCTGACCAGTGCCTGATGTTCCCAGGTCCAGGCTTCTTCCTGCTGATAGCGCCGGAAGCCGTCAATATGACAGCACAGCAGCCCGGCACTGCCAGAGGGGCGCAAACGTAAATCCGTCTCATACAGCTGGCCAAACAGCGTTTTGGTGTTTAGCAGGTGCAATACGCGCTGCGTTAATTTGATATAGAACTGCTGGGACTCGATGACTTTCGGGCCGGTTGTGCTGGACTGTTTGGGTGCGTTATGTAAAAACACCAGGTCAAGATCACTGCCATAGCCCAGCTCGTAGCCGCCGAGTTTGCCGTAGGCAATGGCGGCGAAACCAAGCTCATCACCGGTCAGGTGACCGGGCTTGCCAAAGCGCGCTTCCATTTGCTTCCAGGCGGCGTGAAGCACATGCTCCAGCAGAACTTCCGCAAGCACAGTGAGTTTGTCACTGACGCAGGCGACCGGCAAAGAGCCACTTATGTCGCTGGCGGCAATACGCAACTGCTGACACAGCTTAAACTGCCGCCAGCTGTCCATCAGCAGTTCGGTGTCATCCTCGTCAACCCGCAACAGGCTCTGGCGAAGCTCCTGCAGGTAATCATGGCGGCTTTGTGCAATATCGGTATTTTGCTGTTGCAGATAAAGCGGGGTGAGTAGTTCATCAAGCAACAGCGGGAAGCGGCGGATTTCATTGGCTATCCACTCACTACGCTCGCACAGGCGCACGAGCTGGCGCAGCACATCCGGATTTTCCAGCAACAGATCAAGGTATGTTGTTCTGCCGGTGACGGCCTCAACCACACTCAGCACGCGTGCCAGAACCACCGGAGTTTTGTCCGGTGACTGACTGATCAGAACAAACAGTAGTTCGGGAAGGAGTTTATTTAACGTATCTTCGCCGCGTTGTCCCAGCCGGTAGCTGCGCTGCTGCTGGCGAAACGACTGCAGCACATCATACACGGTCTCACTATCCTGGGCAGAAAGAAAAGGGCCGAAGGCGTCGCTGAATTCCTCTTTTTCCAATGCGAGCTGCCAGGCATCGCGGCAGGCATTGAAAAGAGGATCATCGTCAGCATGTGCATCAGTCGGATCGTCAATCAGCGCATTAAACTGGCTGTGGATCCGGGCCATAGTGGCATCCAGTTGCTGAAAGAAGCCGTCCGTGCAGTCTTCGCCCATCACCGCAACCAGTGCGTTCAGCTTCCAGCCGTCATCCGGCAGTGTCTGGGTTTGTGCGTCTTCAGCCTGCTGCAAGGTATGCTCGACTTTGCGCAGATAGAGGTAATCCTCTGTCAGCACCCGGATGACGTCGTTTTCCACCAAATCAAGGTCGGCGAGGGCGCGCAGCGTGGCAAGTAATGAACGCTCCTGTAACACCGGCTCGCGTCCACCGTGTATCAGCTGAAAGCTTTGTGCAAAAAATTCAACCTCGCGAATACCGCCGGTTCCCAGCTTGATATTGTTATTCAGGCGGCGACGCCGGGTTTCTTTTGCAATCAGCTGCTTCATGTCACGCAGCGCATCAAGCGTAGTAAAGTCCAGATAACGTCGATACGTGAAGGGCTGTAAGATGCTTTCAAGCTGCTTCAGATAGCGAGTCTGCACCGGGTTAACCACCCGCGCTTTGATCATGGCAAAACGTTCCCAGTGACGTCCCTGCTCCTGATAGTAATCTTCCAGCGCACCAAAATGCAGAGTCAGCGGGCCTGATTCTCCAAACGGCCGCAGGCGCATATCGACCCTGAACACCTGACCCTCTTCGGTAATGCGGTTCAGGGCATTAATTAGCTTTTGCGCAAGTTTGGTGAAAAACTGCTGATTTTCAAGTGACTTTCTTGCCCCGGAGGTTTCCCCTTTGGTGGGGTAGGTAAAAATCAGGTCAATGTCGGAGGAAAAGTTCAGCTCTTTTCCGCCAAGCTTACCCATAGCCAGGATATACATGGGCTGAGGCCCCTCAGGCCCATCGGGATAACCATACCTGTCTGCCAGATTGTGATAAAGCCAGTCATAGGCGGCGACGATTAGCGCGTCCGCCAGTTCCGATACCTGTCGCAACGAGTCCGTTACAGGCTGGGCATTCTGTAAGTCCTGCACGGCAATGGCTGTCATAAAGTAATGACGGGTCAGGCGCAGCTGACGCATGAGCTCATCTTCGTTTTCAGCCTGCCCGACGCGGTCTCTGACTAAGTCAGAAAACGTCCCGGTGCAGGCAAGCACGTCAGGACGTGAAATAACCAGGTCATCAACCCAGTCAGGGTGGCGTATAAACTGCTCTGCCACAAAATGGGAGCGCGCAAACAGGGTTTTCAGCACACTGGCAATGGCGTTGTTGCGGTATTGCCCGTGCGAGGCCTCGTCGAAACGCTGCCACAATAATGCAGTGTGAGGTGAGTCTGTGCTGTTATTTACGTCGTCTGCAGGCATAATGTTATGAAAGTTTCTAACCGGACTGGCTGAGTCTGGCATATTTCAGGATTGCCGACCAGCTACGACGCCGCACACCGGCGTAATGAGGAGCAAGACAACGTGGAAACACTGGTTAAATTAGTCCCTGTAACCCCCGATATCTGGATATATCTTGCCATCGATATCGTGTTGGCAATGCTGTTGTTGCTTGTCCTTAAATGGATGACAGGCCTGTTTCGTAAAAATCCCGTGTCTGAAGAACTGGGTGTCAAAGACAACTTTGCTTTTGGTATTGCAATCGCGGGCAGTATGTTGTCCTTGTGTATTGTGCTTAGTTCAGTGGTTGGCAGACATGTCGGGCAGGGGTATGAGAATGCGGCGCTGGGCATGCTGATGTTTGGTGGTGTGGGTATTGTACTGGTTAAGTTCGGTCGCTTTGCCCATGACAAGCTGATCCTCAACCGTGTGGATACGGTTGAAATGATTTCTGAGCGCAGCGTGAGCATTGCGCTGGTGGATGCCGCCAGCCTCGTTGCCAGCGCTATTATTCTGCGCAGTATTATGATTTGGGTAGATGGCAGCGACATGAAAGCGCTGATTGCCATCGTCTCTGGTTTTACCGTGGTATTAACCATTTTGCTGGTCATGACCCGCATTTTCGAAGCGCGTTATGCGCGCGGCAACCAGAACGGCTCGTTTCAGGGCGCGCTCAGAAATGGCCAGCTTGCGCTGGCCATTGAGCATTCAGGCAACCTGCTGGGTACAGCAACCATTGTGTCGTCGGCAGAGGGGCTGCTGGAATACAATCCGTCGGGATACGTCAGTAATGTGACCGGCTGGCTGATAGTCAGTGTCGCACTGGCTGTGGCGCTGCATCTGATGGTAATGGTAAGCAAAAGCGTGGTGTTCAGCGGCATGGACTGCCGTATGGAGGTCGACCAGCAGCATAACGTGGGCGTAGCGTCCGTCGGGTTCACTCTAAGTCTGGGGATTGCCATGATTGTTAGCGGCGTGCTGGTGAGTTAACACGCCTCAAATTGTGGTGTGACCCAGGTTGCGTCAGGCAGGTGCGTGTGACTGATGAGCGCCAGTTTTTGGGCGCGGCTAAGCTGCTTCAGCTGGTATTCGGTCTTCATTGCCTGAGAGCGGCTAGCGACCTCAAATACGGCGCGAAACTTGAGTGGCGCTTTGCCTTTTAACGCTTTTGCGCCGCCGGGTTTTTCACCACGATGCTGGGAAATCCGGCGTACGGGATCATTTGTCATACCGGCATACAACTGACCCGTTTTATTTTCAATCAGGTACACATACCATGGCATCGACATGACATCCTCATCGCTGGCGTTGGCTGTTATACTAGGACGGTGTTTATAAGACACTGGCTTCGTTGCCGGTGGTTGCAGGCTAACGCTACCCTGTCCGTATTAACAAATTCATTAATCTAAAAGTGATAACGCAATGATATTACCAGATTTCAGACATGCCCGCGTCCTCATCGTGGGGGACCTTATGCTTGACCGTTACTGGAGTGGCGGCACCGGACGGATCTCTCCGGAAGCACCGGTACCGGTGGTGAATATCACCGCCAGCGAGGATCGTCCCGGTGGTGCTGCCAACGTAGCAATGAACGCGGCAACGCTAGGGGCCAGCGTCACGCTAATGGGTCTGTGTGGTGATGATGAAAATGCCACGCTGCTGAGGCAGCGCCTGGAACTGGTTGATGTTGATTGTCAGTTTGTTGTCTGTAAGGAGCGGGACACCATTACAAAACTACGGGTAATGAGCCGCAACCAGCAGCTTATCCGCATGGATTTTGAAAAAAGCTTTGCGGATATTGATAAATCAGCACTGAACGCCGCGTTCGAAAAAGCGCTGGATAATACCGACATTGTTGTGTTGTCAGATTACGACAAAGGCTGTCTGAGCGATCCCCAGTCACTGATTGCAATGGCGAGAGAAAAAGGGGTTGCCATCGTGGTTGATCCGAAAGGCAGCGACTTTGAAAAATATCGCCGTGCCACGGTGATTACGCCGAATATGGCCGAACTGGCCCGGGTCAACGGTGAAGCCGCGAACGAAGACGATCTGGTTGCGAAAACACAGGCGTTGCGGGAAAAACTGGATCTGGATGCGCTTCTGGTCACGCGCTCTGAGCAGGGCATGACCCTGTTTGAAAAAGGCAGCAGCGAATTCCATCTACCGGCAAAAGCAAAAGAAGTGTACGACGTTACCGGCGCTGGAGACACGGTGGTGTCAACCATGGCGGTAGCACTTGCGTGTGACCTGCCGCTGCAGGCAGCCTGCGTGCTGGCGAACCTTGCAGCCAGCGTGGTGGTCGGTAAATTGGGTACCTCCACTGTGACCAATACTGAACTGGCGATGGCAGTTGGTGAGCAGTCACTTCACCTTGACGGCGGAGTAATGAACGAGGAACAACTCAAAATTGCAGTGAAAGCCTCGCAGTCCAGAGGCGAGAAAATCGTCATGACCAATGGCTGTTTCGACATTCTGCATTCCGGCCATGTCAGCTATCTCGAGGAAGCGGCCGCGCTTGGAGACCGCCTGATTGTCGCGGTTAATACTGACGAGTCAGTTGCCAAATTAAAAGGACCCGGAAGACCGGTAAATAACCTGAACCGGCGGATGGCGGTGCTGGCGGGTCTGAAAGCGGTCGATTGGGTTGTGCCGTTTAGCGAGGACACACCACGTCGCCTGATTTCGGAACTGCTGCCAGACATTCTGGTCAAGGGCGGTGATTATTCGCTTGATGCTATCGCAGGAGCCAAAGAGGTACTGGAAAATGGCGGCGACGTGAAAGTGCTGACCTTTGAAGAGGGCGTATCGACGACCGGGATTATTCAGCGGATTGTTGAACATAAGGTAAAAAAGCAGTAACAGCAGCTGCACAATAGGTGTCTTGCTAAAAAGCCTCCCGTGGTCGCCCCGCTGGGAGGCTTTTTTATTGGTGAGGCGTGATCAACACACTGCAACACGTCACCAGGACTTAACAGGTTTGACAGGTAACGGGAAAAGCACAGAATGAATCGTGGCGGCGCTGTGCCCTTTACGTTAAGCTAGTCAGGTTTTCAACGCAGGTTTAACGCGGTAACAGGCATGTACGAGAGTTATTACGGACTTAATTCCAAACCCTTCCAGCTCACCCCTGATCCGGCATTCTTTTTTGCCAGTAAGTGGCATAAACGGGCAATGTCCTATTTGCAGTATGGGTTGTCACAGGCAGAGGGATTTATTGTGATCACCGGCGACATTGGTACCGGTAAAACAACCATCGCCAACAGCCTGCTTGCCGATATTGAAGATGACATTGTTGCAGCCCAGATTGTCACACCTAAACTCTCCCCCGATGAGCTGGTAAAGATGGTGGCAGCGAAATTTGAGCTGGATACCACTGCCAGGACCAAAGCAGATATTCTGAAAGATCTTGAGGTATTTTTACACCAGCTCAGTAAGCAGGGTAAACGCGCGCTGTTGCTGGTGGATGAGGCACAAAACCTGCCGCTGGAAACTATCGAAGAGTTAAGAATGCTATCCAATTTTCAGGTTGCCGGCAAACCCCTCCTGCAAAGCTTTTTGCTGGGACAGGAAGAACTCCAGCCCATCCTGCGTGCACCAAACATGGAACAGTTCCGTCAGCGGATTGTGGCGTCCTGCCATCTTGCGCCACTCACACAGGAGGAAGTCCGGTCTTATATTGAGTACCGCATGCACCACGCCGGATGGAACGGTAACTCACTGTTCTCCGATGACGCATTTGCGCGTATCTATGCGTTCACCCGAGGCGTACCGCGTAAAATTAATACCCTTATGGATCGTATTCTGCTCTATGGGTTCCTGGAAGAGCTTGATGTGCTGACGGAAGAAGCCGTGGATGCAGTAATTGATGAGGTGAAAGAGGAAATGTTTTTGCCCGAGCCAGTAGTGGTTGCAGCAGAAGCACAAGCCCCAGGCGATGAAGACGCCGCGTCATCCACCGGTCATGTTTTTCTGACCCCAAATGGCAACGTGGTGAAGGAAGTAGAGCATTACAAAGCGATGCTGGGTGAGCTGGTCGACGCGCTCGATGATGCGATTGGTCACAAAGTAAAACTGACACAGTACATTGATAAGCTGCTGAAGAAAAAATACAGAACGTATGTGCGGCTAAAAACTGACGTGTCGTCGACAGACGGCCAGGGCGAAAAATAAAGGCGGTCAATTGAAGTGACCCCCAATAGTTGGACATTCCAATTACTGGGGGTCTTTTTATGTCCAAATACAATAGAGCGTTTAAGTTAAAGCTCGCCAAACTCGCTCAAACTCTATCTTCCGGGGAGGT
>NZ_JBFNPK010000028.1:0-22685 GCF_040812025.1 Alteromonas nitratireducens | reverse complement strand
TACAACGAAGAGCGCCCACATGATGCGCTGAATGATCTGACACCATGGGAATATTTAACCAAGCATGAACTGGCCGAAACCTCTAATTATGGGTGTAACTAATTAGGGGAGGTTTACAATTTCACTACACTTTGACTGAAGGAATTCATCATGGCTTTTGGTTTGTAGATTTAGCAAGGATGGAGTGGTGAGATGAAGTTTGGGTATTATAAGTCAACTGGCGAAACAGTTCCGGTAACACAATTAGGTATTGAACGAGGTTACTACCGCGAAGAAGAACATACACTCATTGGAACTGACACAGTCGGTAATGAACATGAAGTAGGTAGTGCAAGTACTATAGAAATTTTTACGTCCCTAATACTCAAAAAGAAAGTAAGCCTATTTGATGTATATGACTCTATTAGCGACTATATGAGTATCTATGAAGCAGTAGTCGAGTTCGGTCATAGAAGCAAGATTGACGAATCAGGGAACACTGTATTGGATTCACTGGAGTCGGATCCTGTACATCTTCTATCACGACTATATATATATCCTGAATATAGACGTTTATCGCTAGCCTCGCAGTTTATTCAAACCTTCATCGAAGCAAATAGCGCAAGGAACACAGACACGCTCTTTCTACTTGAAGCATACCCATTTGCGTTAGAATACACAGACTTTGAAAATGAATTTCTCTATGAGCAAGCAGTCGCGTCCGGTAAACGACAACTCACCGATTTATATAAAAGTTTGGGCTTTAAAGAACTCAGTAAAAAGAGCCAGGTAATGTTTCGATATGAAGCTAGTTAATTCCGTAACTCAGATAAATATCAGTTCATAAAGCGGTTTTAATATGTCCTGTATTTTTTTAGCAGCCTTCAGCTTTTTTCTGAAAAAGTATATGAGGCCACCTCCTTCTATATGAACTTAAAGGCCCCAAATAACTTTCTCACTAACGACGATGCTTTCCCGAAAGCCATGAACAAAACACTTCTCAATTGGCGGTTTATCCTTTAACCCAAAATGGTACTCTTTGTGATCAAGACGTTGTACCACGCTTACACTTAGTTTTTGTCCTCCAATTGGTAAAGTAAAAAGTGAGTTCTTTCGAATGACCAATCGCATAAAAAAAGGAGCGACAAACGTCACTCCTTATATTAATCACAGCTTTTTCGGGTTGTCGAAAAGCTTAGTTGCACATCGTCATATTGCCGATGGTTTGACACCATATTGATGTTTTTGCCGGATAGGTTGTCGTGGCTGTACGACTCTGTTTGATTTCTTCTGCCCACGCCATCTGCTTATACATTTTTTGTCTAAAGTCCTCACAGTCAATCCGTGACCGAGCAGCTTGAGCACGTTTACTTTGTAAATAGTCACGTAGTACTTCATCACTGTAAGTGTACGTAGAAGCCAGGAAATACAATGTTTTCATACTGTCGTTATAAAACGTATCTGAAAACTGATTATCTGCATGACACCGTTCAAGTATGGCTACACCTGTTGCCATAAAATCGTAGTCATCCTGTGTCATTTGCGGTGTAGATAAACACCCTGATAACAACAAAGCCACAGCAGATACTGAAAAAATTTTCCTCATAGATTAGTCCTTTATAGCTATTAAGCGACATAAAAATACCAGCATCCTTGCTGGTAGAAAATATTAAAGATAAGTCTGACTAGCACATGGCATCAGAATTAACCTGTTTTTCCTCTGTAGCTTCATTGCGGTGACGACCTGAAGGGTCGATCACCGCATAATGAATCGGGTTTGTACAAGTTATATAAAATTTGTATTAGGTTATTACCCTAATGTGTTTAGCATTAAAATCGAAATACCCCCCCGGGGGTCAACTGCTTGGTTGTTTGTACAAAGTTCTTTTCTGTTCCTGGATAGCTCTGAAAACAGATAAAACACTGTTAACCTAGAATGCCAGAAAAAGAGCGCTACAAAGGCTCTCAGGGCCAAATACGTTAAACTATAAAGCACGGAGCAGCCTGGTACCGGCAAGTGAAACGAAAGCCGGTACCAGGTAAATACATAAAGGTTAGCGCATAAGTATTTTGGTAGTTATGATTGAAGGGTCGTTTTCATACCCTTTTGAAGCCAAGCTGAGTACTTTCTGTTTGATATCTTCAGGTGATATAAATAACCATCCCTTACTATCAAAGTGATCACGGATTTCCGCAGATTTGGACTGGTATACATTTCCTGCAGCTAAACCAAGGAGAACATCAGTATCTGCGTAAACTATATTAGATCTATAAGATCGTGCCTCAATCGGGATAACACTATCTTCCTATAGTTCTCAAGGTGAAGAGTTTATATCTGCCGCTTGGAATATCATGCTCTTCCTTAAGGTCATCTAATCTAACACCCTGGGCATCCAGATATGACCTGGCTTCATATGCAATCAGCATATTCATACTTGGTTTAAAAGCCAACAAGTCAGTTTCTGGTCGTGGTATGGAGTGATTTTCAACATCACGCTTTTCCTGCTTAGTCAGGTTTACTTTTAATGATTGTCTAACCCAGTAACCTTCATACTCTAAAAGAGTTTTCAATAAACATCAAAGTGATCCATGCACATCCTTTAGGTAGCTAACGTTATATATTCATATACATTTCTTTTACTTACGCGGGGGACTCCGCCTGGCGGCTCGTCCCCCTCACAAAAGGGACTTTGCGCTCATACACTCAGCCGATATTATTTCAGTAGATACACTAACAGTATTTAGATTCTTTTAGTTAAGTAATGGCCACCGTCCGGTGGCTGCTCTGGATTATTATCTATCTGATAAGTAGAGAGTATCTTCAATAAGTTACTTCAGGGCGAAGCTATGCCCACGACAGTGGGCATGGCGAAGCCACCTCTTCTAATGATATATACAGAAAAACACCCCTTTAAAATCATGCAGTTAAACCACAATTAATCATGAAAAAGATATGAAAAAATACCATTGAAAACCCAACTTTTTCATGAGGTCAACCAGTGAAGGAGAATTATGCAAATAGAAAGATTCCAAATGATCAGCCCTATTAGAGGGACTGGCAATATTAAAAAGCCTTCTGGTAAGCGTTACCATGGGGTAAAGGAAGTCACCCAAGAAGATATCTTTGATCGGCTGTTAAAAGTTGGCATCGCCGGACAAAGATTATTTTGTCGACTAAAAGATACTTATAATTACGAATATAACACCTGCCATATTGAGAGGACATCCGAAGAACGAGATTTAAAGAAAGCACCATATAAATCGCTGAGAGAAAAAATAAAACTCCTTGAAGATGCGGAACTGATAGCCAAACTTCCCAAAAAATACAACAGAGAGATGAAAGTGGATGATACTCATGATTATCAATTCCTGTTTAACCCATATTTCTTACGACCACATAAATACGAGCTTGTCTCTCAAATATGGTATGAAATACAGCGTGAACGTCAAAAAAAGAAACCTAGGTGTCCATCGTTAAGAAAGCTTATTAAAGAGCCTAAGTCACCTAGATTAAAGAAGTGATACAGGTAGCCAACCGATATGCTGGCAACGTCTAATTTGATACCGATACATAACTATAGAAAAACCATTACATAGTTCGAGTAAGGTCTGTATCTTTAGCAGCCGGATAAACTCTGCACCGATACTCTAACTTTCGATACAAACCCTTTTTGATCTATATCGCGCCTATATGCTCCAGATACTATAAAGCCCCTGAACGGGGCTTTGTTTATTCTGATTTGAAACCATCTGCGATATGGCAACCGGCTTTATAGGTTAGTCTGGGTAGGAAGAAAGAACCTAACCACACTAATAATATTCCCCCAAGCTCTACTATTTCATCTTTACCGAAGGTTCGTGCATATTCGCCAACATAGCGAGGGATTTCCCAAATTGCCAATGCAACGACAAATAAAGTCATGCAACTGAATAAAACCCAAGACACAATATTCGCTACCCTCCGGTAGCCCTCACGCTTGTTCAAAGCAACTCCCTTTACTACTTCTTATTTGAAAACCAGAAGGTAACACACATGGAAACACAGTACATCCAACTAGGATGGGTTTATCCCGCCATAATCGAAGAACTTAAAGGCATTACGTATCACGCACTTAACAAACGCAGACAACGTGGCAAACTCATTGAAGGTGTACACTGGAAAAAGGTCCACGGTGTCATAATGTTTAATTACGAAGCACTGGACCAACTTTTCGAGGAAACCAATGACCAAGCCGCTTAGTGACTTTGTGAAGGACTTCCCTGGCATCCATTTGCGCGGGGAGTCTCTCGCTATCGACTTCCGGTATCAGGGTGTTCGCTGCCGCGAAACCCTTAAAGGCATGAAGGCCACTAAAGCTAATGTTAAATGGGCGGTAAACAAACGGAACGTGGTGCTTCATGAAATCGCCCAGGGGACATTTGATTATCGTACTCACTTCCCTGACTCCGTTAAAGCCGATCTGTTCTCACCAGTCACCCAGGTTCCCACCGTTGGTGAAGCGCTGGATGCGTGGTTGGATTTAAAGCAGCATGAGGTCCGGAAGGAAACCTATCGTCATTACGTGGCTGACTCAGATAATCACATCAAACCAAAGTTTGGTAACCGGAAGCTGGATGAAATCACCCAGTCTGAAATCAAGCGTTGGCGTATGAAGGATTTGGGTCAACTGTCTAACAAAACCATCAATGACATTTGTATTCCTTTACGTGGTATCTATGAAACCGCAATGGGTGACAGGATCATCGATTTCAATCCGATGGCTCATGTGAAGAACCTGAAGCGGGACAAAGCCAACACCGCAGATCCATTCACTAAAGAAGAACTACAACAGTTCGCAGAAATGGAAACCCATCGTGAAGGTGAGCGTAACGCGTTCCTGTTTGCTTGCTTCACTGGTTTAAGTGTTTCTGAGTGGATGGCATTAGCCTGGGAAGACGTGGACTTAGAGAAGCGCACAGTTACCGTCAATCGGTCTGTGGTTCGCGGTAGCTATTCATTACCCAAAGAAGAGGAACGGCAACGTACCATCAACTTACTGGACACTGCCTACGAATACCTGCTCAGACAAAAAGAACATACGTTCATGAACCCTAAGCAAGAGATCAGCGTGTATGACGCTGTGACACGAAAAACCCGTAAGGACAAAATCACGTTTGTCTTTATCGACTCAGTGAAGCAGGAACCCTTCACCGATAGTGCCCGGGCAAGTGAACGATTCTTCGACCACTGGCTCAAGAAGCTGGGTATCCGTCATCGTGGAGTAAACCAAGCTCGTCACACCTTCGCCAGTCACCTACTTACTCAAGGTGTCGCTGAACGTTGGATCGTGAAACAGATGGGTCACACTTCGATTGCGATGTTGGAAAAACATTATGGAAGATGGATGGATCAGGAAATGCCTCAAATGGCTGCTCAGGCATCAAAAGTGTTCGGTTTGGTCACATCAGGGTCACAAGCAAAATTCAATATCGTGTAACTGCTTGTTTTATAAAGGAAAGTAATGGTGCCCAGGGGCGGACTTGAACCGCCACGCCCTTGCGAGCACTAGCACCTGAAGCTAGCGTGTCTACCAATTTCACCACCTGGGCATACATTCGTCAGGCGCTTGTTTTTATTAGTGCCTGCCGCGTTGTGGGAGCGAAATTTACGCGGAGTCGGAACGTTTGTCAACGCCCGTTTCGCACTTTTTTCCTAAATCTTTCAACTTTACGACCTGAATGCGCAAAAAGTCATCAATTGGTACATTTTTAGCGCGATGATTGAAGTGAAAGTATTGTGCATACCACAATTGCAGCGTTGCCAGTGCATCGTCCAGCGCGTTGTGGGCGGGTGCCAGGGGCAATCCAAGTCGTTGCCGGCACACAGTGAGCGTGGCACTGTTAGGCGGCAGTACCTGATGCTGCTTTTCCAGCTGATAGACGGCGTAAGTTAACGTATCCAGGATCAGTACCTGTGGCGCAAAACGGTCATTCAGCTTCATGACTTTGTCCAGCACACCGGTATCCAGCTGCATATTATGAAATACCCAGATATGGGTAGCGGCATAGGGCAGCAGTGCGTCCAGTGCTTCGCTGATATGGATCCCTTCATCCAGCGACTCGGGTGTCAGACCGTGAATAACCGGGCTCTGCTCCAGCGAGCCGCTTGCCCTCACAACCTGATAGTAGGCACTGTCGAGGTTAATTCTTCCGCCCTGCCCCTCAACCCACCCTATCGAGGTAATCTTGGCCTTCGACGGGTCAAGCGAGGTGAGCTCCAAATCAATGGCCAGCATCGGCATATCAATCACCGGCTTTCCCTGCCACCGGGCAGGTAACGCACTTGCCGGGTTGAGCCAGCGTTTCAGAATATCAAACACGTGCTACCCCATCCCACCTGAAAAGTGCATTACCGCCGCCTGCTGGCTGCGCTCAATAGCTTTGAAAGCGGCTTTCAACTGGTGCTTTTCGATTGATGACAGTTCGCTGACTGACACATAGTTGTCCGTCACGTTCTTATTTAACTGATGGCGCCAGCGCAAACGGTTCAGAAAAAGCCAGATGTCATGCAGATTGGACGCGTCCCGGGTAGACAGCCCCGACCCGGCAGGCAGACTGGCCAGCCGCATCGGCGTTGAGGGCGCTGTGACGCCATTGGCAAGCGCGTAAATGCGTACCAGATTATTAATAATGGCAATGGCCCTGACTTTCAGGTCAATGCTGTCTTTTTGCTCCCGGCCTTTTTCATACACGAATTTCTGAAACATCGACAAGGGCACTGCCACCTCATTGTTATGGCGGGCCAGTGCCGCCAGAAACATTTTTTGTTTCAGTAGCGGCGCTCGCGCCTGTTGCAACCGTCTGAACAACGTCAGATCACCGGCAACGCCCCGGACATCCAGAAAGATATTAAAATGCATGATGGCTTCACTGGTGGGTGCATTCACCCAGCCTCGCGCTTCGTCTATCGCTTCATCCAGCGACAGTCGCAAAGCCGGGTTGCTCGCCATAATATTGCCATCACATAATTTGATACCGCATTTCGCCAGCCCTTTGCAGACATACTCCGCCATCCCGGCAAAGTAGATTTTCTGGTTTTCATCCGGGGTCTTTTCCAGTAATAAACCATTATCCTGATCAGAGCCCATGGTCTGATCCTCTCGTGCCTGCGAACCATAAACCAGCCAGCAATAAGGCATAGGGGCAGCACCGTTATCACGCTGATAGAACTGGATAAGTTTGCGGGTCATGATGTCGGTGGCCTGGGACAGCACTTTACCGGCAATATCAAAGTCGCCGGCGCGTTTTGCATGCGACGCAAAATAATGCGGAAGTTGCCAGGACAACCGGGTAAGTTCATACAGGCTGTCCGCTTTTGACAGCTCGCCAATAATAAACAGTACATTGCCGCGCTGATGGCGAACAATGTCCGACGCGGTAATCATACCTATCGGCTCGCGTGAGACTCTGTCGATCACCGGCAAATGATGGATGTTGTGTTCACTCATCAGCGCCATGGCATCAAACATAGTGCGATTTTGGGTAATCATGGTGGGACTGTCCGTCATGATGTCCTCAACCGGCAGGCTGACATCCACCGCTTCGGCCACGACCCGCGAGCGAAGATCACGGTCAGTGACAATACCCTGTAGTTTGCCGTTCCGGGTTATCAGCAAGGACGAGACGCGCCGCTGCGTCATCAATACCGCCGCGTCCTGAATCGGTGTTGCAATATCGGCTTTCACCGGATCCCCCTCGACCACGTCCTGAAGCGACTTGTACAGCCACATCGAGTTGGAATCACTCATCGCCTGATTTTGTAATGCATCCTGACGGATGCTGGTGAAAAACGTTTTTACTTCGGGAATATGCAGACTGGTTTCAAACGCTTTAGGGTCAAAACAGAACACCAGACCCGGTTTATCCACGGTGACCTCAAGGTTGTAGGACGTGTTATCGATTACCGCCGGATAACCAAAGTAATCCCCCTCACTCAAATGCCGGGTACCGTCTGATGAGTCTTTGACAGAAAACTGACCGCTTTGGATCAGAAACACGCCACTGGCATTGTCCTTAATCAGCGCATCGATATTATCTTCAGCCAGATACAGGAGTACGGCCTGTTTGCACAGGGCATCAATTTGCGGCTCGTCAAGCTGGTCAAACGGTGCTGACACCGCCAGGAACTCCCTCACCTGGTTGGCTAGTGTAGTCATGCTTTATACTCCCAAAAGAACCCCAGCTGTAAAAAGAATAAAGGCCCACGACAAAGGTGGGCCTTTTTACTCTGTTGTCAGGCAGGATTAGTGCGCTGACGCATCACCAGACCCTTTAGGAAAGCGGATGCTTTCCACCAGATCCTGGATTTCCTGCGGTGCTTCTTTGGTCATTTTGAAGACCACGAAGGCAACCACAAAGTTTACGATCATACCCAGCGTACCGATGCCTTCCGGCGATACGCCGAACCACCAGTTATCAGCCGTATTCGCGGCAGGATTCACAAACTTAAAGTAGATGATGTAGGCCGCAGTAAAGGCAATACCTGACACCATACCCGCAATCGCGCCCTTGTCGTTCATCTTGGTTGAGAAAATACCCATGATGATCGCCGGGAAGAAGCTTGATGCGGCCAGTCCGAACGCGAAGGCGACCACCTGCGCAACGAATCCGGGCGGGTTAATACCAAAGTAGCCCGCAATAATAATCGCCACACCCGCAGCCAGACGAGCATAGAACAGTTCGGCCTTATCGGTAATATTCGGCATAAAGTTACGTTTCAGTAAGTCATGCGATACCGAGGTTGAGATAACCAGCAGCAGACCGGCAGATGTTGACAGTGCCGCAGCAACACCACCGGCAGCAACCAGTGCAATAACCCAGGCTGGCAGGTTCGCAATTTCCGGGTTCGCCAGTACCATGATGTCACGGTCAACTTTCACTTCATTACGGCTTGACGGATCGTCGATGCTACCCGCCGCATAGAACATTTTGCCGTCACCGTTCTTATCTTTGAACGTGATAAGACCGGTTTTCTCCCAGTTCTTGATCCACGCAGGCGCATCTGCATATGACGTGCCCTGCATATCGGTGCCGTTGATCGTCTCAATCATGTTTACACGACCAAATGACGCCAGTGCAGGTGCCGTAGTGTACAGAATAGCGATGAAGACCAGTGCCCAGCCGGCAGATTTACGCGCGTCACGTACTTTCGGTACCGTGAAGAAGCGCACGATAACGTGAGGCAGACCCGCAGTACCAACCATCAGCGCAAAGGTAATGAAGAACACATCAATGGTACTCTTCGTACCGGAGGTGTATTCATTAAACCCAAGCTCCACGGAGAGCTGGTCGAGCTTCTCAAGCATGTACATCCCCGACCCGTCGGCCAGCGTCGCACCGAATGCGGTTTGCGGCAGAATGTGACCGGTTACCATCATAGAGATGAACACGACCGGAACCAGGTAGGCAAAAATCAGTACGCAGTACTGGGCTACCTGAGTATAGGTAATGCCTTTCATACCACCCAGTACGGTGTAGAAAAATACAATCGCCATACCAATGACAACACCGCTGACAATGTCAACTTCGAGGAAGCGGCTGAAGACCACGCCAACACCACGCATCTGACCTGCAACGTAGGTAAAACAGACGAAGATGGCACAGAATACCGCAACGGTACGCGCGGTCTGTGAGTAGTAGCGGTCACCAATGAAATCCGGTACAGTAAATTTGCCGAATTTCCGCAGGTAAGGGGCAAGACACAAGGCAAGCAGTACATAGCCGCCGGTCCATCCCATCAGATACACGGCACCGTCATATCCCATAAAGGAGATAAGACCGGCCATGGAAATAAACGAGGCAGCGGACATCCAGTCTGCGGCTGTCGCCATACCGTTCATGACGGGTGGAACACCACCGCCTGCAACGTAAAACTCGTTGGTTGATCCCGCTCGTGCCCAAATCGCAATTGCGATATACAGCGCAAATGAGGCGCCAACAATGATAAAGGTGAGTAATTGAACATCCATTGCTTTAGTCCTCTTCTACGCCATATTTTTTATCAAGTGCGTTCATCTTTGCCATGTACACAAAGATGAGCACAACAAATACATATATGGCGCCCTGTTGTGCAAACCAGAATCCCAGTTTGAAGCCAAAGAACTGGATCTCATTGAGTGCGTCAGCGAATAAAATGCCGGCCCCGAATGAGACAACAAACCACACCACCAAAAGCTTAAGAAGGAGAGAAAGGTTCTCCTTCCAGTATGCTTTTTTGTCATCGTCACTTCTAAATGCCATCGTTCTTGTCCTTAGTAAAGGTTAATCAGATGTGTTGTTTTTACATTTCCCTAACAGGGCGGTTTTACAGTGACTGGTGTTATCTTTATTCAGACACCGAAACGCCAAAGCCACCCCAAAACCCCATTAATAGGAGCGTTGGATATACTCTAGACGGGGGGAATGAATTCACAAATGAGACGATGGTCGTAGGTCGACAATCAAAGGGATGGGTATAATGCAACCAGACTTGTTAAAAAGCTGTTAGGAAACACCATGACGTTTGGCTGGGTTTCACTTGCTCTGTTGTATCTTTTTTTACTGTTTTATGTCGCCAGTTGGGGAGACCGAAACTCCACCACAGCACGCTGGCTGACCTCTCATCCGGCCATCTATTCGCTGGCGCTGGCGATTTATTGTACGGCCTGGACCTACTTTGGTGCCGTGGGTCAGGCGACCCGCGATACCTGGATTTATCTGCCCATCATGCTCGGGCCAATACTGGTCTACACACTTGGGCATCGTTTTATTTATAAAATGACGCTGGTCAGTAAAAAGCAGCACATTACTACCATTTCTGACTTTATTGCCTCACGTTATGGCAAGCGCCAGATGGTTGCCCTGCTGGTCACGCTGATTGCCCTGCTGGCCACCATCCCGTACATCGCTTTGCAGCTCAAAGCCATCGGTTCAACATTTCAGTTACTTACCCGCGAGCAGGACAGCCACCTGATTGTGGTAGTGGCCACTACGTTTATTGCCGTATTTGCGATTTATTTTGGTACCAAGCAATCGGACGTGACCGAATACCGCCGCGGCCTGATGCTGGCCATTGCGTTTGAATCGACCATTAAACTCCTGGCCCTGCTGCTGGTCGCGTTTGTCGGTTATCAGACCTGGGACTCGTCGCAGGACGGCGCTATTCTCGCTTCGTTTTTTACCTCGGAGTCGCTTTTGCAATTCGGGTCATTTACGTTTATTGCGCAAACCATTATGGCCGCAGCCGCCGTCATCTGCCTGCCCCGTCAGTTCCATGTCGCGATCATCGACAACCTGAGCCTTGGCCATATAAAAACCGCACGCTGGCTGTTTCCGCTCTATCTGGCAATTATTGCCTCGCTGATCCCTGTTATTGCCATGGCCGGCCAGGCTGCTTTCAGCGGTACCGGTATTGAGCCGGATGCCTATGTGCTGTCGCTGGCCATGATATCGGATTCTGTACTGCTGCAGATTGTGGTCTTTATCGGGGGCCTGTCAGCGGCCACCGCGATGATCATTGTCGCCACGCTGACATTAAGTACGATGCTGACGAACGACGTTATCCTGCCGCGCCTGTTTGCCATCCGTGAACACGGTCCGCGAAGCCACAATATCGCTCCGCGTATTCGACTAATACGACGTATTCTTATTGGTCTGATTTTGTTACTGGCATTTTTCTACCAGCAGCAAATGACCACCAGCCGATCGCTGCACTCCATCGGCCTTATCGCATTCTCGCTGGTGATACAGTTGCTGCCTGCCATTGTTGGTGCGCTGTACTGGAAACGTGCCCATGCACACGGCGTGTATGCCGGGCTTATCGTCGGCGTAGTCAGCTGGATCCTGTGGCTGATCATGCCCATTCTTAACGAAGACGTACCGCGCTTTGAACAAAATGAAGTGATCAGTCAGGGCGCCATTATCAGCCTGACGGCCAATGCCATTGCCTACTGTCTGTTTTCCTGGTTTGCCCCCCAGCGTCTTATCGATCGCATACAGGCCGAAGCCTTTGTATCACCCGCCCAGGCCAAAAGTACCGCGCCCAAAAAGCAGCTGGTCAGTGTCACCGTAGCCGATTTAACCACGCTGCTTTCCACCTTCATGGGTAACGGACGCTGCCAGCAGTTGCTTGAGCAGTATCAGCAAATGAATCAGTGTGAGCTGGATCAGAACGACGCTCCGGACAATGCATTTTTATCGTTTTGTGAACGGGCCCTGGGCGGTGTTATCGGTGCATCAAGTGCGAAAGCGTTAATCGACAGCGCGTTGCGCGGCAAGAAAATGGACTTCACTGAAGTTATCAATTTCTTCGACGATACCACCCAGGCGATGCAGTTCAATATGACCGCGCTGCTGACGTCGCTTGAGAACATCGATCACGGTATCAGTGTCATTGACAAGCACCTTAATCTGGTAGCCTGGAACAAGCGCTACGCTACCCTCTATCAGTATCCGGATGATCTGCTGGCAGTAGGCACACCCATTGAAAAACTGATCCGCTATAACGCAGACAACGGCGAGTTCGGTGTTGGTGACGTTGAGGCTGAGGTAGAGAAGCGCCTTGAGCATCTGCGCTCCGGCACGCCGCACCGGTTTACCCGACAGCGCAGTGACGGGCGGGTAATTGAAATGGTTGGCAACCCGTTGCCGGGTGGCGGCTTTGTTACCAGCTTCAATGATATTACCGGACACGTTGAAATTCAGCAGGCGCTGGAAGAGTCAAATATTGACCTTGAAGCCCGGATTAAAAAGCGCACCGAGGAAGTCCACTCAATCAACGCCGAACTGCGATTGGAAATTGAGCGTCGTCGTGAGATCGAAAAAGAGCTTATTCGCGCACGGCGTGCAGCAGAAGATGCGAACGCCAGTAAAACCCGCTTTCTTGCGCTGGCCAGCCACGATGTACTGCAACCACTTAATGCTGCCAAGCTCTATATTACCGCGCTGCTGGAGCAGCCGTTGCCTTCGTCGGCGAAATCGGTGGTGGATAAACTCAATCACAGTGTGACATCCAGTGAAAACCTGATTGCTACATTGCTTGACATTGCCCGCCTTGACCAGGGGGAACTGAAACCCAGCATTGAGCCGGTTGATATGCAGCCCCTGCTTATCCCACTGATTGACGAGATGAAAATGCGCGCGCAGGAGAAAGGACTGGTGCTTAAACACCGGGTCCAGTCGTGCTGGGTTATGGCGGACAAGACCTTTCTGTACCGCATAGTGCAAAACCTGCTGTCGAACGCCGTGAAGTATACCGAGCAGGGTAAGGTACTTATTACGGTGCGTTGCCGCGACGGGCAGGCTGAGATCGCCATACGCGATACCGGCATTGGCATCAGTGAGGAAAAAAGCCAGCTTATCTTCAGCGACTTTTACCGCGCCAATGACAGTAAAGCGCACGGAATAGGACTTGGGCTGGCTGTTGTTCGCCGTCTGTCGGGGCAGCTCGGCAGCCGTGTCAACGTGGTATCAAAACCGGGTAAAGGAAGTTGTTTCTCGCTAACACTGAGGACGACCTCTGCCGGAAAGACTAAAGCCCCGACCAGGCACGCCAGCCACGCTGCCACGTTTACCGGAATGCGGGTACTGTGTGTTGATGATCAACAGGCTAATCTGGATGCCATGCAGACGCTGCTGGATCGCTGGGGCGTACAGGTTTTCCTGGCGGAAAACTGGGACGACGCACTGCGCATAGCCAGTGACGTATCACCACAGATCCTGCTGATGGACTACCAGCTCAGTGCGGATGAAACGCGCAACGGCCTGGCACTGATTGATGAAATACGTACCCTGCTGAATGTTGTTGTTCCCGCTGCACTGGTCACCGCCACGCAGGATGATGCGCTGGTCGCTCAATGCAAGGAACATGGCGTGAACTACCTGACCAAGCCAATCAAGCCAGCCAAACTGCGCGCGTTACTGCAAAGCATGACGCGCTATATTCGCGAGGCCCGTACCGGTTAAGCCAGGCTATCGCCGTCGGTCGCCTCGGATTTAATCTGGCTTGGCGGCACCTTCCCCATTGCTGACCAGCGTTCTTTTGGATTCAGCACATGTGGACGGGTAAGAATAAGGTTGTTGGGGTACAGAATAGTTTCGCGGTTGCTGGAAATAAGCCGGGTAGCAAACGGCCCGACATCCGCGATAACGCCCTCCACATAATTGTCACCCTCGACAATACGCAGCCAGTTACCGCGTCGATAGGTCACATTGGTCAGCAGAATAAAATACGCCGTGATGTTACTGAGCAATGACCAACTGGCAAACATTGCCACGCCGGTAAGGGTGAGAATGGACGTTGACAGTACCAGCAGACCGGATATATCGACGCCCCACGCCAGCAAAATAATCGCGAAGGTCACAACTCCCACCAGCAAACGCGCCACAAACAGCCCTTTTAAAGCGCTGCCTGACCGTAACCGGGTATTGGCAATGTTTTTCTCAAGACGCGGAAACAGCCAGCGTGTGACCGCGACATATAAGACCAAAATCGTGCCTGTCCAAATCAGGTTTGTCTGGTGCGTTGAGAAAAATTCCAGTTGCCGGTAAAGCCAGTCCATAAGGGTCCTCTGAAAAAATAGCGAGTGTGTGTCATGATCCGAAGAAAAGTCACGAATTACACATCATGCGTCTTAACTTACCGTAATAATGAGAAAATTCGGGCAGACGCGACGACAGGGATCATCTATATTAAGGGGCACAGTTTGACGCAGGGCACGTGATTGGGCAAGACCGTTTTCTCTGCCTGTATAAACACACCAATAAAGGATATTTGCTACTTATCATGCGTATTGCCATTCTTTCCCGAAATCCAAATCTTTATTCTACCAGCCGCCTTGTAGAAGCCGGCCGTCAGCGCGGACATGAAGTTGATGTCATCGACACCATGCACTGCTACATGGATATCACCAGCGCCAGACCGTCTGTGCGCTATAAGGGTAAAAAACTGCCTTATTACGACGCGGTCATTCCGCGGATCGGCGCATCGGTCAGTTTCTATGGTACGTCTGTCGTCCGTCAGTTTGAAATGATGGGCACTTACTCGCTGAACGAGTCTGTCGCCATCAGCCGCTCGCGCGATAAGCTGAGGTCGTTGCAGTTACTGTCACGCAAAGGGATTGGCATGCCAAGAACCGGTTTCGCACACCACCCTGACAGAATTGACGACCTGATTAAGAATGTTGGCGGTGCCCCCGTGGTCATTAAACTGCTCGAAGGTACCCAGGGCATCGGGGTTGTGCTGGCCGACACACAAAAAGCGGCCGAAGCCATCATTGAAGCGTTTATGGGACTGAATGCTAGTATTCTGGTACAGGAATTTATCAAAGAAGCAGGCGGCTCTGACATTCGCTGCTTCGTGGTGGGTGGCAAGGTTGTCGCGGCGATGAAACGCCAGGCGCCCCCGGGCGAGTTCCGTTCCAATCTGCACCGTGGCGGTCAGGCCAGTCTGGTTCGTCTGAGCCCGGCAGAGCGTAAAACCGCAGTTGATGCGGCGAAAACCATGGGGCTGAACTGCTGTGGTGTCGATATTCTGCGCTCAAACCACGGTCCGGTAGTGATGGAAGTGAACTCGTCACCGGGTCTGGAAGGTATTGAGAATGCGACCAAAAAAGATGTTGCTGGCATGATCATCGAATTCATCGAAAAAAGTGCCAAACCGAACAACACCAAAACCCGAGGAAAAGGTTAAGTGTCTCAGCCCCCCCTGACCATTGGCGGACAGAGCATCGCGCCCGGCGAGACAGTCACCATCGACCTGGAAATGCCGCCACTGTACACGGCGACCAACATGAGCATGCCGGTCTATGTTAAGCGTGGAAAGCGTCCCGGTCCGGTGTTGTTTGTCAGTGCGGCAATTCATGGCGATGAACTTAACGGCATTGAAATTGTTGGCCGGCTCATCCGCTCGAAGTCTATCGAGCGTCTGCGCGGCACGCTTATCGCTGTACCTATGGTCAATGTTTACGGTGTCCTCAGCCAGTCCCGTTATCTGCCGGACCGGCGCGACCTGAACCGGAGCTTTCCGGGCAGTAAAAAAGGATCGCTGGCCGGGCGTCTTGCTAACCTCTTTTTCAAAGAGATTGTCAGCAAGTGTGATGTGGGTATTGATTTACACACCGGCGCCATTCATCGAAGTAACCTTCCCCAGGTAAGAGCCGATCTGGACGATGAAGCCGTGCTGGACATGGCTAAGGCGTTTGGGGTACCCGTGCTGCTGAACGCTGAAATCCGTGAAGGTTCGCTGCGTCAGGCGGCGTCTGAATCCGGTGTAAAAATATTACTGTATGAAGCGGGGCAGGCATTGCGTTACGACGAGTTTTCAATTCGTGCGGGCCTGCGCGGCATCATTAACACCATGCGTCATCTTGGCATGCTCAACAAAAGCCGCAGTAAGAAAGAGCATAACATTAAACAGTTTATCGCCCGCCAGAGTGGCTGGGTGCGTGCGCCGGAAAGTGGCTTTGTAAAACATATTGCCCAGTTGGGCGATCATGTCGCAAAAGGTGACAGGCTGGCGACCATTACCGACCCGCTGGGAAATACGCTGAGTCATATTATCAGCCCGGCCGAAGGGGTGATTGTGGGTAAACAAAACATCCCGCTCACGCAGGAAGGTGAGGCGGTTTATCATATTGCCTATTTCAAGCAGCCAGACACCGTTGCAGAGCACGTCGAGCTGTTACAGGACAACCTGGTACTGGGTGATCAGACCGTGGTTGAAGAATAAAGGAGCCATCGCATGTCAGAAAATAATAAAAAAGTCGTCGGCGCGATTGAATATTGTGATCTGCCGCATCTGAGTATTCATCAGCTCAACGTCCGGGTTGATACCGGTGCTGCGACCTCGTCGCTTCACGTGGATAACCTCGAGGAATTCGAGCAGGACGGTGAATTATGGATCCGTTTTGATATCCATCCCGACATTCATAATGTCGACACCGTTGTCCGCCGTGAAGCGCCCGTAGCCGGTCAGAAAAAAGTCAAAAGCTCCACCGCAACCCGCGAGCGCCGGTATGTGATCAACACCCCTATCGTGATGGACGGCGAAGAATGGGAAATTCAGCTTACGCTGACTGACCGTTCGGAAATGACCTATCTGATGCTGCTGGGGCGCGAAGCGATGAATGGTCGCTTTGTGGTTGATCCGGAGTTTGAATATCTGCTGACCGCGCCTGCGTCAGCATAAAACAGGCAGGCAACGCCTCTCAGCGTCTCAGGACTCCGCCTGCGTTGCCGGAGGCTCCAGTTCAAGCTGAGAGGCTATCAACACAGCCTGCGTTCGGTTATTAATTCCCAGTTTGCGGAAAATAGCGGTAACGTGGGCTTTCACCGTAGCCTCAGCAATATCCAGGTTGTAGCCGATTTGCTTGTTCAGCAGGCCATCGCGCATATAGCACAGCACTTTGTACTGCGACGGTGTCAGGCTGGAGACCTTATCCGCAAGCTCAGAAAACGCCTCATCCACATCTTCTATCTGTTCGCTCACCGATGCCGGCAACCAGATATCGCCCTGTAAGATGGCATGCACTGCGTTGGCAATGTCGCCTGAACTGGCAGTTTTAGGAATAAAGCCCAACGCGCCGACCCCCACAATTTTCGAGATAATGGCAGGATCTTCGGTGCCGGATACAACCGCCACAGGCACATCGGGATACAGCTTACGGATATGCAACAAACCGAACAGATCGTTACTGCCCGGCATATGCAGGTCAAGAAGCAGTAAGTCGATATCCTCGTTCTCGAGAATATCGACTGTGGTGGTAAGGTCGCCCGCCTCGCGCAGCACGAGGTCGGGCAACGACAATGACAGGGCCCCGCGCAAGGCATCCCGGTACAACGGATGATCGTCAGCGATCAACAGGGTTATCATTGTGTTTTCCTCTACTTATTCAGGCGCTCCTCAATCAGTGTATCAACAACCGAGGGGTCAGCCAACGTTGAGGTATCACCCAACTGGTCATGCTCGTTTGCCGCGATTTTACGCAGGATACGGCGCATGATTTTGCCTGAGCGCGTTTTCGGCAGACCATGGCTCCACTGAATTTTATCCGGTGAGGCAATCGGGCTGAGTTCCTGACGTACCCAGTCACGCAGTTCTTTGGTCAGTGCGTCGTCTGGTTCCACCCCTTCATTCGGGGTCACGTAGACGTAAATGCCCTGACCTTTAATATCATGCGGATACCCAACTACCGCGGCTTCGGCTACCTTCGGATGGGCAACCAGCGCACTTTCAATTTCTGCAGTACCCAGACGGTGCCCTGACACATTAAGTACGTCGTCCACGCGTCCTGTGATCCAGTAATAGCCGTCGTCGTCACGACGCGCGCCATCGCCGGTAAAGTACACCCCTTTATAGGCGCTGAAATACGTATTGATGTAGCGCTCATGGTCGCCATACACCGTTCTCGCCTGGCTCGGCCAGCTGTCTGTAATGACCAGGTTACCTTCCGCCTCGCCTTCCAGTGTATTGCCGTCTGCGTCAAACAATGCTGGCTTAACACCAAAGAAGGGGCGTGTCGCAGAACCAGGCTTGAGCGCCGTCGCACCCGGTAATGGTGTGATCATCATGCCGCCGGTTTCGGTCTGCCACCAGGTATCCATAATCGGACATTCGTTGTTGCCAAAGACACGGTGGTACCACTCCCACGCTTCCGGGTTAATCGGTTCACCTACAGAACCAAGCAGGCGCAGCGACGACACGTCACACCCTTGCGCCGGTGCGTCACCATGCGCCATCAGTGCACGAATGGCGGTGGGTGCAGTGTAGAGGCTGTTGACCTTGTATTTTTCAACCACCTGGGCGATACGGCGAACATCCGGGTAGGTCGGAACCCCTTCAAAAAAGACCTGCGACGCCCCGTTGATCATCGGACCGTAGACCATGTAACTGTGACCAGTAATCCAGCCCACATCGGCAGTACACCAGTAGATATCGTCCGGACGGTAATCAAAGGCGTACTTGAACGTCATCGCGGTGTACAGTAAATACCCGCCGGTAGTGTGCACTACGCCTTTCGGTGTACCGGTCGAGCCGGAGGTGTACAGAATAAACAGCGGATCTTCGGCATTCATGACCTCAGGTTCACATTGTGCAGGGCAGTCATCAGTCAGCGACTCCCACCACACATCGACATCCGCGTTCCAGTTAACCTCACCACCGGTCAGTTTGTGCACCAATACGTTCGTAATAGACGGACATGCGCCATTAGCCAGCGCTTTATCAACATTGGCTTTTAGTGGAATTGAGCGTCCTGAGCGGCGTCCCTCGTCAGCAGTAATAATGACTTTTGCACTACTGTCGTTGATACGATCAGCAATCGCGTTAGGCGAGAAACCACCAAAAATCACTGAATGCACGGCGCCAATGCGTGCGCACGCCAGCATGGCATAAGCCGCCTGCGGGACCATCGGCATATAAATCGCAACCCGGTCGCCTTTACCCACGCCGAGTTTCTTCAGGCCATTCGCCAGCTTGCACACCTCATAGTGCGCTTCCTGATAAGTAATCGCTGCGCTGTCTTCCGGTGAATCGCCTTCCCAGTAAAACGCAACCTTTTTCGCATTATCAGCAAGATGACGATCGATACAGTTGTAGCTGGCATTCAGTTCGCCGTCTTCAAACCACTTTACCGACACGTCACCAGGACCAAAGCTGGTGTTTTTAATTTTTGTGGGGGATTTATACCACTCAAGCATGTGGGCGTGCTTCGCCCAGAAACCTTCAGGATCGTCTACCGATTCCTGATACATGCGTGCGTATTCCTTCTCAGTCAGATGAGTATTCTGTTTTATCGCTTCAGGTACAGGATACGTCTTGATGGCAGTCATAGCCTGATCTCTCCCATGTAAAGAAAATGATATTCAAAGATTACAGACATTCACTGTAGTCGTTATAAGGCAAACCAAAATGCGACATTGGTCTTATACCTGATGCATACAGCGCTGCTCCGCGTTATGATCTAAAAAATCGGAATAAAACAAACAGTTCCGTATCTTCTGCCCCTCTTCTTTTCGCCGGGCGGAAGCTCAAAAAAAGCCAGGTGTTACAGCCTACGACTTTAGTCTTACAGACCATCCGCTTATTTGCATTTGCGCGTTTGTCAGCCAAATTTAGGCGTGCTAACACCCTGTTTACACAATTTTAACCTTACCTGAGAATGGAACAATGACAAAGAGAACAAGCACACTTAAAAATACGGCGATTGCTGTTTCTTTCGCACTGGGAGGCATGGCAACTACTGTGCAAGCCAACACAGCGGGCGACACCAGCTTTAACTTTACTGGCTATGTGAAAGTTGACGCCTTAGTCAGTGACTATTCAGACGGTACCCTTGGCCCACAGAGCCTGGGACGTGACCTTTATGTGCCGTCGCTAACACCTATTGGTGGCCAGTCAGAAGGCGCCCAGTTTGATTTCCATGCGAAAACATCACGCTTCCGTCTGTCCAGTGTGACGGATGATGGCAACGGTGACCAGATTAAAGGGGTTATTGAGCTGGACTTTATCGTTACCGAAGGTGGTAACGAGCGTATCAGTAACTCCTACACCACACGTATCCGTCATGCCTACATCCAGTACAAAAACTGGATGGTCGGTCAGAACTGGTCGAACTTTATGGATGTGAGTGCCCTGCCTGAAACCCTCGACTTCATCGGCTCAACGGACGGTATCACGTTTGCCCGTCAACCCCAGGTTCGCTACACCAACGGCGCATTCTCTTTCTCTCTGGAGAACCCGGAAACCACCATTAACCCAGAGGGTGGTGGCGCACGCATCGTGACCGACGATAACTCTGTACCAGACTTTGTCGCAACCTACACCGCCAAGCAGGACTGGGGTTACGTAAAATTTGCCGGTATCCTCAGACAGCTGCGTTATGACAATGGCACAATGGATGATGCCACAAACGGATACGGTGCCACTGTCACTGGTAAATATAATCTGTCTAACGGCGACGATATTCGCTTCTCGTTCTATACCGGCTCTGGTCTGGGTCGTTATGGTTCACTAAACCTGGTTAATGGTGCAGTGCTGAAGAATGATGGGTCTTTGGAAGCCATTGACAGCATGGGTTATTTCGTCGGTTATCGTCATATGTGGAATGAGAAACTCCGCAGCAGCCTGACCTTCTCTGCAGCGCACGTTGACAATGATACGGCTATCTCTGGTCTGGCGACTACCAAACAGGTATACAGTACACGCGTTAACCTGCTCTACTCACCGGTTAAATCTATCACCATCGGTGCAGAATACGCATATGCTAACCGTGAAAACGAAGCCGGCGCAGAAGGTGACATGAACCGCGTACAGTTTTCTGCTAAATACGCGTTCTAATTTTCTCTTACAGCAGAACAAAAAATCCCGGGGTATTCCCGGGATTTTTTTATCAGAATCCGGCCGGATATTGTTTTATCACGTCCTGTATCTGACGCAGTACAGCACTATCCAGCTCAACATCGAATGCCGCAATGTTTTCTTCCAGTTGTGCAACAGATGTTGCACCAATGATGGTCGATGTTACACCCGGCACCTGTCTGCACCATGCCAGTGCCAGTGTCGCCGCAGACACACCTGCACGTTCGGCAATTTCCATATACCGTCGAGTCGCATTCTGACCGGCCTGACGATCGCGGAACAGGCCCTGGCGTTGCACGTACGTCCAGCGTGAGCCTTTCGGTCTCTCTCCATTCAGATACTTGCCGGTAAGCATACCCGTTGCCAGCGGTGACCAGGGCAGATAGGCGATATCTTCCAAAACGCACATTTCAATAAGATAAGGGCAATCTTTGAGATGCAACAGACTGAATTCATTTTGAATGGACACCGGCTTTGGGATCCCCATCTCGTCACACAAACGCAGGTAAGTGTGAATTCCCCATGGCGTATCATCTGACAGTCCCCAGTGGCGTATTTTCCCTGCCTTGATAGCGGCGTTAATACCAACGAGGATATCGCGCATTTCATCAAGCTCTTGTGTTCGGTCGATGACTGTCGGATCCGTCATTCCCGGCCAGTGCTTACCGAAATGTGGTGTTTTACGGTTTGGCCAGTGCAACTGATAGACGTCAATATAATCTGTGCCGAGCCGCTGTAGTGAATCATCAAGCGCTGCGGCAAGCCCGTCAGAGGACAATCCACTGCCATCACGTATGTAACGAATGCCGCTTCCTGCCACTTTAGACATAATAATCAGTTGCTGACGCTGGTGTGCGTGACGGCTCAGCCAGTGACCGAGAATGCGTTCAGTATCGCCGTACGTCTGCTCGTTAGGTGGTACAGGATACATTTCTGCGGTGTCGATAAAATTAATGCCGTGAGCCAGTGCCCGGTCGAGCTGCGCATCGGCGTCTTCCTGCGTATTTTGTATACCCCAGGTCATTGTACCCAGACAGACCTCAGATACAGACAGGCCGCTACGCCCAAGTGTGTGGTATCGCATATTCGTTGTCTTTAAAAAATCATGCTTCAATGCCTGTAGACTACCCTAAAATGCGGTTGTCGCCCATACTGGTGATTGATCGTCAGGCATTAAAAAAGGCCACCGAAGTGACCTTTTTCATAGTAAGGTTTAGTTTCTATTACTCAATGATCTTAGAAACTACGCCAGCACCTACTGTACGGCCACCTTCACGGATTGCGAAGCGCAGACCTTCGTCCATCGCGATTGGAGCAATCAGCTCTACAACGA
>NZ_JBFNPK010000027.1:0-31605 GCF_040812025.1 Alteromonas nitratireducens | reverse complement strand
TCTAACTTACTTCAGGGTGTACCGGATGTTATTTATTAGAAAAAGTACTTAATTATACTTTGCGACTTAGACGGAGAGTCTAAACTAACCCCGTAAAAACGGGGTTAGTTTCATAATGTATTTACTCAGATAATGGTAAATCTTGTAATGTCCAATACATAACGCGTGGCCTAATTTGGAAATTGTTATTGGTTGAAGGAACAGCATACTGCGCTGCAAGTTCAGTTGAAAGTATGTTGTATTCGTAGCCGGTAAACACTCCATCGCTTTCATAAAGAGGCACTATTACCCGTAAATTACAGGGCTCCCCTTCAACACAAGCACCGCTCGAATAATCTGCCGCTTTTCCCAGCTCAATGTGTAGCTGATTATTTTTTACTTGCCATGTTCCAAAATTAAACGATTCACCAGTGAAGACAAACCTGCCGGTACATACTGCGCCGGGTTTCGCCAGAGAGTTCACGCCGTCACAAGTAAATATAGGCGTATAAGAAGTATTACCTTCCTCTAACTTCCAGCCAAACCAGGCTCCAGGCAACCGCTGCCGATCTTTCCACTCTTTATTTCTAGAGTTAACTGACGACAGGATCATATCATTGGTGGTAGATGTTGACGTAAACTTGTTCACTACACCATCGCCTTTTACCGCTAAAACCGATGCCATTCTGTCATATCGCTTAGACGGTTCCCCTGTACTAAAAGAAACCAAAACAGAAAAAGCACTTTCTAATTCTCTGACAATATGCAAATTCATTTGGTTAAAATCACTCTCAGAAGACGGATTTGTAATTTTAACAATAAGGGTTTTGTTGTCGTCAGACAAACTCCAGGTTCGAATATAGTTACTATAAAGTCCTGCCAAAGTGTCAAAACTACCATCAGGGTTTAATGTAAACAAATCGCTATCAATGGCCGAGCCCTTGACATCAGGAAGGACCCACTCCTGCGTTTGAGATAGATCAAAAGCTGCTTGGCTTTGTATTAGGTTGTCGCTGTTTAAAAAGCGTGATGTATATTGACCGTCGGTAATCGTTGGATTTAACGTTATTCCCTGGCACGGATTATCTGGTACCTGTCTGGAGAACGAATCAACAGTTGCGGTAAAGTAGCTATCAGTTTGTTCAAGAATAGTAAAACTTTTAATACCCAGGTAGGTTGTAACATTTACCAAACCCGGGCACCCTTGCTGATTCCATGTATCTAATTCCGCTTGATTATCGAGTAAAGAAGCAATCGGTCTGTAAGTTGCGTATTGATAGTGTCCACTCTCTTCAGGATCAATTACAGTTATAACACTGCCTGATATAGAAGTTTCTTTCTCGGTATAGGTAAAATTATCTATTACTTCTGCTCCATCCTGCACTAAGTAAATCATATTATTTGAAAATTCTATATTAAGTGACGAGATTTGCGTCATAAAGACTGGAGCATCAAATACACGCATATATCGACCGGCTAACGGTTGAGCAGTAGGCATAATATCTGGGTCGTTCAAAGTGGCTGCGATGGCCTGGCTTATTGGACTATTTTCACCTTCAGAAGCTGAACTAATAAACTGCTCGAACGCTGCAGTATCTGCAACAAATTGTTCTATCGTGCTGTATCCGTCAGGTAAGGTAAAATCAGGATCATCAATCAAAAGCTTTATGGCTGCTGTAGTTTGTATTAGCTTTTCAGCATCGAGCGACACTTCGGCCTCTGCTAACTGTGATGCAGTAAGCACATGCTCCCCGACAACCTGTTTGAGAAGCAAATCTTTTGCCGTGGTAACCTGGGTAATTTGTAATGACGAATCTTGCTCACGACCAACACTATTATCTTCTTGCCGTAAAGCCAATAAATCTGTTGCCTTGGCTGTTAAACTGCTTAACGTAACATAACCCTGATTGTTACTATCAGCACCTTGCGCACTAAGCCTTATCAGTTCATCACCCAATGCTGTAGTCAATAATAATGACAGTTGATAAAAACCTTGGTTATCGGCTGTTGCCGTGTAGGTTTCACCATTAATGCTTACGCTAACTATCGCATCTGCAATTGGAGAATCAATAACCCTGCCGCTTAAATTAAGCGATTGATGCCCATTAACAATTACATTACCAGTCGCAGTTTGCGAGCCACTTGTCACTGTGTAATCAAAACTGTCTGAGCCTAAAAAACTTGTACTAGGAACATATCTAATTTTATTGTCGACGATAGTGGCTTCACCTTTAGACGAGCTAGTAACTGATGTTAGCGTAAGCCCACCACCACTGCCGGCAGTGTCATTCGCCAATACATCAATATCAATAACCGCATCGTTTAACGACACAGCGGAGTCAGCTAATACTATCGGCGCTGTTGCCGCAGGAGGTATAATTATTTCCTCTTTCGTTGAACCTCCACCACAGGCGGCCAACACCGCGACCGTAATCGAAGATAACATCACACGTGAATGATTTTTATAATTATTAAGCATTTAATCTCTCCAGACCTTTTTATGTTGCTGTTTTACAGAGCAAGCTCTCTTAAATAGCAACCATCAATTGCATAGCTTTTATCTAACTTGAAAAGCCTTTAACGAATCGTTGAAAAAAATCACTGAATGCTCAAAGAGTCACCCAAAATTCATTTAGAAGCATTAGAAGAGAAATAATTGTGAAAACATGAAAACGACTCACGTGAGTCGCTTTCATAATTAATTGAAGAGTTCATCAATTGATAAAATGATGTGGATAGTGAAAACCTATGCAAAACTTAATCAGAGAAACATATTTTATTTTTATCTAAATCTCTGACATAAGCCGAATAGCGTGGGCCACGCTGATTAGGTATACCTTCACAAATAGCGCCTAACTCAATGGCTTTGTTATAAAACCTTTTAACGTCTTCAGCTGAGCCAACGCTAAAACCCACCATAGTTCCGTTGCCATTGGTTGCAACGTTATCATCGAACGGTATCGCTACTGCAAAGGCAAATCCTTCACCCAACCAATAAGTCATTCTTTCTGACGGCACAATTTTATGTAGCTTGGCATTTTCAAAAAGCGCATCGTAAAATTGAGTCGACGCTTGCATGTTATTTGTGCCAAAAACAAAATAATTCATTTTCAAAACTTATTTCTCCTTTGATAACCTAAAGCCACTTAATACTGATTTGTGGCTATTCAAAGTCACGACATTCCCGAAACAACGGGTTATAAAAACTCAGCGTTGCTTAATTCATTGACTGATTTAATAATATGCACGGATTTAGCGGCAGACATTAATTGCAATTTTCCTGAAAATTCTTTATTCCAAAATTTCGGGCAAAGCTTCAAGACTTTATAACTTGCCAAAGTGCCTTTAATCGCAGAGCTACCATCCGGCCAACCTTCTGGCTTTACAAAAACGCTTTTCAGTAGCCGTTTAGTCACAAACCAGTAACTGGTGATATAAGGGAGGTCAATGTAAATCAAGGTATCAGCTTCTTCTAAGCGCTTATAAAAAGAGCCAATAGGACCAAAGCCATCCATAATCCAACAATCGGATTTTAAAACTTCTTCATGCTTAGCATCGAATTCGTTCCTGTCAACAAAGGCTCCATCTTTGGTGTAAAGCATTGAGTCAAGTTGATAAAGAGGTAAGCCGGTTTTATAAGCAAGCAGTTTGCTTAATGTTGACTTTCCGCTTCCGGGCTTGCCGAATACTGCTACTTTTTTCATTTCTTACCTCGTGAAATGCTGGGATAAAGCTTTAAAAGTTTGCGTTTGAGCGATTTGGTAATACAGCGAATGACAAACTATTCGTATGACTTTGCTCTTTTCAATGTGAAATTTTCGAAAAATTTTAAAGTGTATTTAAGGAAAGTGACCATTTTGCTTAACATCAAATCATAGAAACTTTCATCCTAAATCACTATTCCGCATAACCGGACAGTTTCCTCCCGAGTAAATGTAAGTTCTCTTCACTTCCATCCAAGTTCTTAACTCGTAAACGCAGTACCTCTCCAGCTTTTTTATTCATAATTTTCTTTGCTTTACTAGCAGAGCAACCAGGAATGACACATCCATCAATCTCAAGCACCTGTTGGCCAACTTTTACTCCTGCCAGATCTGCGGACGAACCTGAATGCACTTCTATAATTTTAAATTGCTTTATTGTCGGGTTGAGAAACCCTTCGACAGATACATCAGCACCAAAACCAAGCCCACCATTGGCTAGGCAGCTAAATGAAACAACCAGAAAAGCAAAAATAAAAGACTTAATCGGCTTCATAAAATACTCATTTAGGTCACTACAAAGTTATTGGGTGGGATTCCTTCAGCCATTGTGTTTCTAAAAGCTGTAGGCATGATTTCAACTTAACTACCGTAAAATCCAGGAACTTATACTTTCGGCAAACCCAGGGACAAAACTTTTCTCTAGTTGAGAATATTCTGCTCTTTGTCCGGTTACCGCCGCTTGAAAAAAATGGTTGGCATTATCAAAGGTTTCAAATTCAAAGTGCGTTCCGGATCTAAGTAACGCTCTGTCCATAACATCTTTATTTTGCGCAATCGTAACCTGAAGGTCTTTACCACCGAATAATGCCAATACTGGAATTTGAAGCGACTCATAGTCTTTCGCAGTGTCGTGATACAAAAACGAGGTAAGAGAGGGCAATCCATAAATGAGCTTGTGTTCGCTGGTGGTTTGGCCAACCAGCTCTTCCAGTTTACGGGTATCTACATCTATTGATTGAGTAAGCAATGCCTTGCGTGTGGCCTCTGCAAATGTCGCCTCGGCAGAAGATAAATCCTTATTTTGATTGATAGCCCAGAGAAGCCCATTGTGAGCCTGAACTACCGACTCAACTAAAGACGGAGCCAGGCTTTTATCTAAATGTTCCTGGCGCACTTGATACAGTAAGATATCAATAAGCGGAACGGATGGAGGCCCCATCAGCACTAACTTTTTAACATCGTTACTTTTAGTTGCAACATGAGCTGCAACTATACTCCCCTGGCTATGTCCAAGTAAGACAAAGCTTTCAAATCGAAAACGTTGGTGTTGCTTTAGATAGCTAATTATTTTAAGTACGTCTGATGCATGATCATTTAACGTGGATTGGCCAAAGTTGCCAGTACTAGCGTCAACACCTCTATCATCAAATCGAAAACTGGGTATTCCAGCGGCTTGAAGCTGACCTGCTAGCTCTTTAAATACTTTAAAGCCATCCAACGTTTGATCTCGTTCCTGAGGGCCGCTGCCAGACAACATAATTACCAATGCATCTGTCGACTTAGATTCTGGCAATGCCAAGGTGCCAGCAATAACCAAGTCGTTATGTTGAATAATAAGTTCGTGCTCGCCCCGCTGGCTCGCCGACACACCAAAGGTGACCCAAGAAAAAACAACTATGAACAGTGCCGGTAATACATATTTATATCGCATCATTAAAGGTACCTTGGAAAAGTAAATTTGCCCCTTGCCGTTAGCAAGGGGGTGACCTATTAGCTTTATATTGTGATGTTCTGGCAATGAAATATATGTGAAATGCGTTGGCGGTAGTTAAGCGGAATTACATCCACAAATTTAAGTTATCGACATAACTTTCAGGCAGGATATGGTTGCTATCAAATGTATAATGACGCTTGTTATAGCCCGGTAACGCTTCAAATAGTAATTCGTTTTCTTTTTTTGAAGCATATTCATCATTACTAGAAGAAAAGAGCCAAAATGCGCACTATGCCAAATTAGGCATAATATTTTTTGGCGATACGATAGCGGTTTTATCTCCCGCAAAAGGAGGGGCAACAGCAGCAACTTTCGATACACGTTGATCAACTGCGGCTAACAACAAGCCAATATGGGCGCCCATACTGTAGCCTGCAATTTGGACTTTAGTATTGTCGAATTCCGACGGTTCTGTAGCCAGTCAATCAACACTCAGAGGTCTTTCACAGTATCAACAAGCATGTTTTCATATGGCTCCCGTTTGCCCCATCGATGCATGTCGCTGATAATGTTGTTTACCGATTGCTTGGGATCCTTACGTTTACCATGTTTGCGGGCATCAATAGCAACAACTGCATAGCCCTTTTTGAGTGCAAGCTCGGTGATTTTATGCGTATTTTCGACAGTTTTTCTGCCGCCGATGCTATCTTTAAACCAACGTTCATGGCTTCGCCCCATAGCATGCATTCCAATGAGGACGGGAATAGATTCAGCTGTGTGCTTAATGTCTGCTGGGAGATGGAGCTGACCGTTCACGTTCTCACCATCAAAACTTTTGTAGGTAAATGAATAGCAGCAACTATCCAATTGACTCTGCACCAAATCAATTGGATCCGGTTGCACATAACTATATCGCTCGCTGATGTCTTGAGAACTAACGTGGTAGGGCTTAAGCCCATAGACTGAATACCAGCTAGTGGCAATGACAAGAACAACCAGCCCAATCGTTATCAGAATCACTAATGAACCTCGTTATTTAATAAGGTAAGGTAATTTATTCACTCTCTCCGTCGCTGAGAAAGCTAACAATTCTAAGGTCATAACCGCCTTTGGATTGCGGGGTGCGGATAAGTAATTCCAGAATGCCATCCTGGTTTAAATCCAGTACGTTAAGTAAATCAGGATCTGCGGGCAGATCTGCTGCTACCTTGATAGACTTCCCCTTGAGCCAGCCTTTGCTGCTACCGGAAACTAACTCCAACTTATTCTTATCATTTACGTATAACAAATCATCAAAACTATCACCGTTGAAGTTACCTGCACTGATAAAAACACCATAATTTAAATTGTGAATATCCAGCTTAAACTCGGTTTCTCGTTTTACCACAGGTTTGTCTGCATATAATCCTGAAGCCTGCTGCGGGAACACTGAAATATCCATGTCCACCCCGCCGCCCATAATAACTGACATAAAACTTCCTGCTCCAAGCTCACCACTGAGTAAAGTGGCATCACGTAACTTATCACCGTTAAAGTCAGCAAACAGTAAGGTAACCATTTCCCCTGGTTTCTTTATAAAACCGTGGGTGGCAGAAAACCCTAAAGCTTGTTCTTTATCCCGCTTACCATACAACACCCGAATGCCGTTGCTGCTCTCGGTCGTGCTTTTACCATATTGCTTTTCAAACAACAGCGCGTCAGGCAAGCCGTCAAGATTAAGATCTTCGAACCGATGGAATTGATAGGCTGTCGATGCGGTGAACTGTGCTCCCCTTTGCTCTGACAGCATCACCGGCAACAGCAGTGGCACTGATTTACTGTGATAGCTGCCGTCGATTTTCTGTAAGAAGGTATCAATTTTGGTTTTTCCGGCTATCACAATATCGGAGCGCTCATCACCATTGACGTCAAAAATCTTAATATCTGCTGGTAAGGCAAATTTCAGTTCTGTGCTATCAAATTCTTGCGGCTGAATGTGCATATCAAGCGCAAAGTCGAGTGTTTGATTGTGAAAACTACCGTCTTCTTGTTGCACAGCCAGGCAATGCTGCAAAAAGCCGGGGATTAGAAAATCGGAGAGTCCATCTTCATTGACATCGAATACCACAGGCAAAACACTAAAGTTGTTGGAGTCAATTCTGGCATAAACATGATGACATTCAACCAACTTAGTTATGTTGCCATCTTGAAGTTGATATAGTCCATCACGCCCTAGCAACACTAATTGTGAGCGGGGCTCTGCAGCAGGCTGCCCTGCTAAATTTGCGACATTAAACCCCTGATAAAATGCAGTCGGCAATTTGTAATTACCCACCACACTAGTCGCACTTGTATTAACCAAGGTGAGATGCGGCTCGGCTGAGCCTTGCAACATGCCGCCGACGACGAGAATAGGCTCAATACCTGCTAACACGGCCATTTGGCCGTCACTTGCCAGGGGCAAATGAATCGGTCTTTCCAGCTTTGCGTAAGTCGCTGCACTGAAAAAAATAAAACTAAACGATAAATAAGTTATCGACTTACCAATAACCTGAAACATACTACTCCCCATCTTCTCTTCCTAATTATTTTGCAATAACACAGTGATCGACTTTTTCGCTTGGCTGCCGCTTAACCATATTGCAGATATGGCTGTACCAAGCGTTGCCATAACAATATTTATTAATAACCAGGTCCAATCAGCGTGATAAACAATACCAAGTTGGACTTGATACACTTCGCGGATCAGGTAGTGAGAACACACTGCAGCGGGGAAAAAAGTAATAAATGAGATTACTAACCACTCAAAACTAATCAGATGCCAAAAATCTTTATTGCTCAGACCTAAGCTAAGGATCAATCCGTTTCTATACTGAACATCTCGTGCCGAGCTATTCATTAGGTTTGTAATGAGCGATGCAGACAATAAACTGATAAAAGCGCTAAAAATCAACACTATAGTCAAAACAAGATAGCCGAACTCCTGCAGCTTGCTCCCGTGCACTACATGGCGGCTATTTATTTGGCTTAATTCGGATTCGACAAGTGATATCGTTGGATTTAATACGTGTAAGATGTCATCAGTTATGCGTAGCGACAGAATTAAGATAGTAACGCTCAGGCAAACAACAATTATATAGGGCAAATTGCCGTCGATACGTTTGCTTACCATACCAACTGATAGATAAAGCAACCTCCATTTACTAAGAAATTTTCTTTTAGCGACGAGTAAAAAAAGCTTTGTCGTTACAAATAAAAACAACAAGCAAACAAGCGTCAATCCGATAAGAAACGAGGTAATCTGCCAGTTGCCAACATAAAAGCCTGCACACAACAGTAAGCCTGAAATAACAAATGCATATAATCCCCATGTTGACTCTCCCTGGTTAGCGTTGGCATTAATCAGGTTGCTATGCTGTAGTTTTAGAAAAAAAATAACATTAGAGAGTTGGGTAATTGCATAGGCAAGAAAGCACATCATTAAAACATCAAGCAGATAACGCGATTCATAATGACTCGACAAAGGAAAGCTAAAAGCGTTGGCCGCCGAGCATAAAACCCTCCAGGTAATGATGCTAAGTGCAGCAGCAAAAATTAACGCCGCAGTACCTATAAAAGTAAGTATCACGATATGGAAGAGCACACATCGCCGTTTTGAAACACCATTGACTAAACAAACCGTAAACAGATATGTATTCGAAACAGCTAATCTTGAACCGATAAAGGTTAAGGTTATCCCTCCCAATACGAACAACGACAGCGCGATCAAATCAATAAAGGCCTTTGCCATTCGAACGGCATCAGCTAGTAGATGACCTTTCTCCTGTGCTGCAAATACAAGCGACAAATTATCCGCCAGCAACTGCTTAACCGGGGCTGCAGATAAATTGATAACAGCAAGAAAGTAAGCAATTGAAAACAGGGTGAGGAATAAAAATAGCGTATCCCTGCTTTTAAGTTGGATCCTAAATAAATGCCAAAGGCCCCGTAACGCACTCATGCCGCTGATGCCTCGCTACTTGCGGCCAATTTAACACATCTATCAACCTGTTTCGCCAAATCAATGTCGCGTGTTGCAAGAATAAAGCTCGTTGCCGACGTTTTGCAGAATTCATTAATTAAGTCAACCATTTGCACCGCGTTGCCCCTGTCGAGATGACTGACCGGTTCGTCCGCAAATAGTATTTCTGGCTCAGATATCAAAGCCCTGGCAATGGCAACTCTCTGCTGTTCGCCAGTGCTAAGTGACGTTACTGACACCCGGGCAACGTGCGCCAAACCGACCTTATCTAGCCAGACAAGAGACTTGTTTAATGCTTTGCTATCGCCCCTTAGGGTGAGCGGTAACGCGACGTTGTGCATCGCATCAAGCTCAGGTACCAGATAAAACTGCTGAAAAATAAAACTACAGCGCTGACGGAACCTGGCAACATCTAACGCCTGTCCACTTTTACTACAGATAAAAGTTACCTTGCCATCAGACGGCTTTCGCAACCCGGCTAAAATAGACATCAGCGTCGACTTTCCACTGCCTGAGTCTCCAACAATAGCCAAACGCTCTTCCGACTCAATATGCATTGAGAACTGCCGAAACAACTGGCGTGGTTCCGCTGCATGCGATGAAAGCTGATGACTCATATTTTCAAGATGTACCGAAGTTCCCATACGCTGTATTTTTGCCTCTAATTTAGCCAACATCTGCCAACCTTGAAGCAACACGCAACAATTCAAATAGGTCTAACGCTTCTGACCATTGACCTTTCTTTGATGAAACGAAGATGTGTATAGCAATCAAATTACGCGCTAAGCTTGTTTTCTCATCAGCAGATAATGCTTCCAATGCAGAGACCGCCCTATCCATGCCGTGTTGTTGGTAAATGCCCATTACGTTGACTGCCAACTCTTCACCCGTAAGCTCGCGCGCGGCCGGCGTTTCACCTAACGCAGTTACCACAGCATCAGCCAGAGCCCACACAGACCACGGGTTTTGCCCACTGATTAATCGCCCGTCGATGGCAATTTGCTCCAAATAGTCCGGACCAACAACCACTTTTGCTCCAGCATTACGTAATTCGTCCTCAAGCAGTAAGCCAAAAACTTGTTCCGCTTGCGGGATCAACAGCAATTCTTCAGCGTTTGAGAACCCCGTTATGCGCTTACCAGCCAGAAGCTGACTACCATCAGCTAACTCCACTCCCAACAACGCGGCAGGGCCATGACATACCGCGGATACTACGGCCCCCCTGCTCCAGCTTTCAGAGATAAGGCGTTGCAGGCTGGCGTTATTACGAAAGTCAAACATAGTGCCCTTACCGCCAACCAGATAAAGCGCATCATAATCTTCCACTAAAACGTTACTTATTTTCAGCGTGTTACGAACCTTATCCATCGCTTGGCTATCATTTAAAAAAGCATAATCATAGGCTCCCATATCATCTTCATCTTGCACGTATGTTGCAGCCCCTCCTAGCGGACTCGCAACGTCAACATCGTAACCATTTGCGATAAATACGGCATAAGCCCTGGCAAGCTCAGTTAACTCAAAACCGGCTTCTTTGGTTTTAAAACCATCTTTTGTCGGCACTTGCATAGACGGTGTACTGGTAACAATAGCCAGAACCTTTCCTTTAACAGCGGGCTTACCCGCTAGGTAAGACAGCTGTGAATAAGTGGTTTTGGTTAGGTTTTCAGGCGTGGACCAGTCTAAATAGCTTGCAAAAATTGCTATCGCTCCCACACAAAGCAACAGCACAGTAGCTAAACCAACAACTATCTTTTTAAGCATAAAAGCCTCGTTATCAAAATACTTAATAAGGCGACTATATAGCCACTGGCGTGAAGTGCGTGTGAATTGCCCAACAAATTAAATGGACTAGTAGGGAGTTATTGAGGGTATAGAAAAGAAAAAAGCGGACAGCGTTATCGCAATCTCTTGAGTCCCTCAAGAATTTCTATTGCTTTCATCTGAGATTCTAATTGGTTCTTACTTAATCCAGCAGTCTGATTAAACTCGAACGCCCCTTTCATAACGCTAAGGAAATCTGCACTATCCTCAGAGCTCTCATTCATACTCAGAGGTTTTACTATTTGCATTGCCACATCTGATTTAATCATGCCGTTAGATACAAGAGTGCTTGCGAGCTCGCCTCGCTCGGAGCGAGAAATATTATTTACATCGAATTTATCCGCAATTTCTTGCCAAGCGCTTTCAGCTATTTTAGCGCTCGCACTAATGTTGACTTTGTCATTCTGTAATAATCTATTTTCAACGCCATCGCGATTATCAATGTTATCGTTTTTTCAATTTTTGTGTTATTTTTAATAACAAACGCTGCTTGATTATTAACCAGCATAAGTCATACCTTTTAAAAGATTCAAAACTGTTTTATTTCACTTTTAAATTATGCTTTTAAAACACTATTAGGAAGTTACTTCTCGCTTAATACATCTTTGACATAATGCACAAGATATTCTTTCTGAAAGTCGTACGCATTAAGGCTGCGAAGTAAGTTATGTATAGATTCGTCAGAGGCAATTTCCTCTGGTTTAAATTTTTGCTGTGAGAGTGCAAAAACCTGATCCACAAACTTGGTATATATATCAATTAACTTCACTAAATCATTCTTATTGCCGTGCTGTTTCGATGACCAGTTTCCCGGGAAAATCTTGGTTTTATCATCAACAAGTTCGAGCATATTTTTTAACGCCGCAATATGTGCCCGCGGGCCGTTTTTGCCTGAGTAGACTATCCAATCAAATCCAACGGCATCGCCTGCGAATATCACGTTGCTTTTATCAAGCTTTAGCAGCATATGATCTTCGGTATGAGCTTTTGTCGGGATTGCAGTTATAACGTCAGACTTAAGATTAAACGCGCGTTCTTTGGAGATAAAAATGCTATTGGCAAAGGCGTTTGGAATTAGATTCTCGCGGGCAACTAATGTTGCACCATTTTCAACGAATAGCCGGCTGCCATTGTACTGATAGTAATCACCATCCAAGGCAAACACGTATTCAATTTTCTTCTCGGTAATGCCCTTTAGCAGTGCTTGTACATGCGAAGAGTAGTCTCTCATCATCGCCGTTATCAGTGCAGCATCGTGCTCACCAATCACCACCGCAAAATTTATTTTCGAGTTGCCATAATCCTGGCTTATTACATAGAGATTATCGTTTAGTTTTTCTACGTTAAATAAGCTTAAATCCAGCTCTTCGGCAGCGAATGCTCCCGAGGTAAAAATAAATAGCCAAAGCGCTATACGAATACCTTTGGTAAAACCCATATAATCCTCATATCAAAATAAATAACATTGCTCTACCTTGCCTGTTCAAGGTTCAAAGCACACTAAAACATATTTTTAAAGTGCTCTCTGATCTTTAAGGCCAAGCTAGCGTTACCTGCGTGCTCAACCTCGCCAGCAATTTGGGCTATAAAGTAGCCTTTATGTTTTGATGCGCTTTTTAACCAGTGCTCAGAGGCTAGTTCAAGCTTTCCTGCATAGGTGTAGGCCTTGGCAAGTGAGGTATGTAAATCAGATTCCTCCTCATCAGAGGCCTTAACGCTATATACCTGTTCCCTCTGTTTAAAGAATTGCTCGACGTTCGCCGTGGTCCAATGTGATGCACTCATTTCTGTATAGGCTACAGCTCGATAGTCAGAAAACACGGCCAGCAAACCATGTCGCAATGATGGAATAAAAGATGATTGATGTGTTTCGCCAGATAATTGTGTAATTTGTAGATTTTCAGACAGCTTTTTCTCTGCCCAAACAGATGCAAATTGAAACTCAAGACGTCGGTGTTCATTACCAAAATAGATACGCAACTTAGGCAAAGGCGCTGCAATCTCGTCCGGTTTAACGACATAACTGGTGTTATCAAACACCGGCGATAAACTCAGCACGTCGGTGAGTTCTGTTGCATGCAGCCCTAGCTCGGCTGCTACCCAACCTCCAGTATAGGAAAAACCAACAGCAACCTGTTTGTTGAGGGTTCTATAGTTGGCTTGAATCTCTGGTTGCAATTCAGCCTGAAACCAAGTCATCAAGTCATCTCGTTTAGCATTGACTGTCGCATATAAAGACTCAATTTTTATGTTAACGATGATAACGTCCGGAAAGCTATGCTGTGCAGCTAACTGCTCCAGCGCTAACTTGGCTTCGGCAAAATAACTACCTAAATAAAATGGCGCGCTATCAAACAAATACACAACCGGATATTTTTGCTCAATATTCTTATCGTATGAATCAGGCGTAATCACCTCTGTAGCAATCTTCAATTTCGCTTTGCTATCAACTTCACTGGCTATCGTTTGAACACTAGGAAGAACTAACAATAATAAATATAACGGCAATCTTTTTATGGCTTTTAGCATCAACTTATCCTTGGGTAATAGACTAACAACTCGCATCAGGAGCTAATTCACAGTGAAACAAATTAATACACATTTGCCAGCTCGTCTTTTGCATGGAAACTAGCAAAAAAAATGTGAAATAAATGCGAAAGCATGAATGAGTCAAAGTAAAAAACGTTGTTAAATTAATAAATTGCTTCTTACACTGATGAATGACAATCAGAAGTTGATAGTGACAAGCAGAGCGTTATATGGGACAAAAAATGGCGTGCACCAATAAAAGGAATTGAAAGACTACAAGCCAAATTATGTTCTCAGGGTATTAATTCAATTTGATGGCCTAGTGTTAAGCTCTACTGCGATCTTTACGACTCGCGCACTAAAACTTGCAGTGTTCTCTCGATGAAACGTTCAACCGCCCTTTCTGGCAGTTCGGTGCTGCTATTTGGATTAAATGTGCGCAAAATCTTATTCAGTTGATCATCTTGTGTCATTTGAGCGACTGATTTCCCGGCTTTGTTTAATTCTTTAACCCGTTCAACCCAGAGCAAGGTATTTTCTTTATAACGTTGCAATTCACGCTTGCCAGTGTGTTCACCATGCCCCGGAATAATCAACGTTTTTTCGTCTGAAACAGCAAGAATAGCGTCAATTGCGCTGACGAAGCCTGCAAGCCCTCCTGCATAAAACGTTGGATGCCAGCTTGTATCGTATATATCACCGACAAAAATACTATTGCTACTGCTGTGCATGATGACAGTGTCAGCGGGGCTATGAGACTTTAGCAACAAGAGACTGATATCAGCACTGACTGCAGCCGAATTAAGTTCAACTGCGCCTCTTTCAATAAAATAACTATTTCCTCCCGTATGATCTTCATGTGCATGGGTATTTAATATAAAGACCTTTTCATGATTAAAGTGGTCTGCTATGACTGTTTCTAGTGCCAAAAGATTGGTAAGGCCAGGCATAGGATCTATCAGAATAATTCCATTTTCGCTTCGTATAACACCCATGTTGGTATTGTAATCGTTAGCTCTAAGCAGGTAAGCATCATTAGACGATGCATCAATCGAAATCGTTTGAGCAGCAGCTTTTATCAACGAACACGCCAATACCAATGTAACTAAAAATATGGTTTTCATTTAAACTCCAATTAGTGAAACGATCAAGAACGGCTTATTAGCGAATAACCCAGTGACTTATATACCGGTGCATTACACTTTTCTCAAAGCGGTAAAAAGTAATAATGAGTATCGGAACTTTTCAGATAGCCCAAAGATTCGTATAAATTCTGAGCAATGTTATTTTCTCTTGAAGTTTCTAGCTGGATGCCTTTTGCACTCTGGCTTAACGCAAAGTCTTTCGCTTTATTCATTAGATGAGTTGCAACACCCTTACCACGTGCTTCAGGAACTACGAATAGGTCATTCAGAGTCCACACCGGAGCAAGAGACACTGACGAAAAACTGGGATACAACTGGATAAAACCAACTGCCTTTTGCGCATCATTAACAGCGATGAAAATGACTGACTCTTTGCGCGTCATGCGCGCTTCCAGGAAAATATGAGCGCCTGCCAAGTCACTATTTTGAAGATAAAAAACCCTGTATGCATCAAACAAAGGCGTTACCTTTTCCAGATCACAAATGCCCGCTCTGGTTATTCTCACTTTACCTCCTCCCGCATTCGCAGTTTTTAAACTAAAGAGCATATCTTGCGCGCGTAAGTAACGTTCCGATAATAATCATCGAAGCATAAGAACGTGACAGAATCACTCATAGCTAGCCATGCCGAGCTTCGATATAACTTAATTAATCTCATTGATTTTTAGATGGTATCTGGCCAAACGTATCTCTACACAAAATCGCAACGCGTCTACCCAGATATTTTGCAGTTTTTCTATCTGTTTGATGCACATGCCTTCCTACAACATGAGCTACAACGCCAACCTGACTTCCTAACCGGTTTACCTCATTGCTGGTATAGCCATGCGCCGCATCGATGCTTACCCACAACATGCCATGTTGACATGCCAGGGTGAAAAAATAGTGCAACGTGCTGGATTGGTCGCCATTAGGTGCGCTGCCACAGGTAAAGCCGGCTGCCAGCTTGTCGGCCCACAACTGTTGGCACCATAGCTCGCTGGTGGCATCGGCAAAGGCTTTAAATTGACTGGCCGCCCCGCCCATATAAGTTGGCGAACCAAATATGATAGCATCACAGCCACCAAGGCGGGTTAATACTGCCTCGTCCGCAAAGCGTCCGCCCGCAAGCTGATGTTTGGTGATACGAAAACGCTCTGCGCTGGCGCCGTCAACTGAACACACCCCCTGTTCAATCTCATGCGCTAATAGGTCAGTTGCGCCAGTTGCACTGAAATAAACGATGCCTACTTTAGTCATAATTACTCCGCTGTGGCTAAACGCTGCCGTTCTCGTAGTGTTAACACCGCCCAAATACCTACCAGACATAGCAACGCATAAACCATCTTAAGGCCTATTCCCCACATAATGCCGCATAACATCAATAACCCGGTAACAACCAGAGGCCTGTATTTAGCATTCAGTAAACGCCAGGCTGACGCTAACGTGGCGATATAAATAAGCACAAAGACGCCATTTGCCGCAGTGATTAATGCTTCTAAATCGAGGTTTAAAACAAAAGTCAGCAACAGCATTGCGGCGTTAATAAGCAAAATAAACATAATGGCAGTCGTAGGAACGTCCTGCGCGTTTCGTCTTGCTAATACCGTTGGCAAGATCCCCTGCCCGGCAAAGCTGGCTAATAAACGCGATATGCTTGCCACGTATACATTTACAGTTGCCAGCCCGCCAGCCACACCCAAAATACCTATTGCCAGAGCGCCCCAATTACCCAGTTTCAACTCCGCCACGCCCATAATGGCAACGTCAACCTTTGTTGGGTTGTGTAAAATAAGCCCTGTGGTCGCGATATAAATACCGCCAACTATCAAACAGCCAATCACCATTGCCGGTAGAATGTCGCGAGCAGGTTTTCGAAAGTCATCGGCTAAATGGGTAATGGCCTCTAACCCAAGGAAGCTCCAGAAAGCGATGCCGATGCCGGCTAGTATGGGGTGAAGATTAACATCAGGTTGTACCCAGGACGACAACGCCTGTGATGGCGGCACAAATAGCAGCACAGTAATCAGTGTCACTACCGCAGCAGAAATAAAGAGCTGCACTAATGCAGATAACTTAAGACCACGACGATTTAATATAAACAGCAAAACTAATGCTGCCAGCTCACACAGTAATAAATAGCCGCCGGAAATTCCTGTTAAACCGCTGAAGAAAGTAAAGGTTATGATCATCGCGGCCGGTGCCCCAAAAGGTACCACGAACAAAAACAACAACCCTAAACTGCGCCCCCACTGAATGCCAAACGCCTGCTCAACAAAATGCGCTAGCCCCGTCGCATGGGGATGGGTTGCCGCCAGCTTGCCCATAACCAGTGCGACAGGAATAATCATCAAGGTGAGCAACAACCAAACCATTACACTATCTGCACCGGCGCTACTTATCGTTAGCTGCGGCAAAATAAACACGCCGGTGCCAAGTAAGGTTGTTGCTACCAAACCTGCGCCTTGCCAACGGGAAATTTTATTAGTCATGTCTTAGTTTCCGATAAATTACCTTGGTACCAGTATTAGAGTTGTTAGCAGTGATGCTGTTTTGCTGCAACCTGACTATCAACGATGCCTCAGACTGTAAATCGGAAAAGATGAAATACTTGTGAAACGAAAAGCTATAAACCCAGTTTGTATTCAGCTATGTCGAATTATCTGATTACTACTTACTCCTACCAAGATAACGTGCCAATAATCTTGTTAGATCCTGAATTACAGGTTCATCTACCACTATCTGCCTTACAGCCACTTGCAATGCAACGGTTCGCATTAAGCCATGTTGCAAAGGCAATTTTACCAGGTCGTTATTCTCGGGTAGCTGCAACAACCAACCTGGTAGCCAGGCAAAGCCAAGTTGTTGCTTAACACAGAATACAGCCTCAGAAAGCGATGATACGGTTAAGCGGCTGACACTGCCTAACCAGCCTGAATTAATATTGGCTCGCAGGCCGGCATCGCGAATTACCACTTGTTTGAAGGGTTCTAGCGCCTGCAATTTCATATCGCTATGCTGAACCAACGAGTGAGAGTTATGTGCAACAGCATAAAGTTCAACAGTGGTTGCCAAGGTACCTGTGTAGCCTCGGGGCACAAGACTGGCAATGCCCACATCAACAGTACCGTCCTCAAGCAACTCGGCGCAGCGGGATAAGGTGGTTTCATGTATTTGAATATTTAACTCGGGGTACAGCGTATTCAGATCACTTAAGATTTGTCCAAGAACAGGCTTCGGAAACAAAGTGTCGACCGCCATTTTGAGCGATTGTTGAATTTTCGATTTTTGCGAAATCGCTTCATGCTCAAGATTATCTGCCTGCGTCACCAGAGTTCTTGCCGCAACCAGCAGGCTAGCGCCATAAGAAGTAAGAACCGCTTTTCTACCCACCACATCAAATAGCGGTTTACCAACGACTTGCTCTAACTTCTTTATACTGTGGCTAATTGTCGGTTGCGTTTTAAAAAGTGCATCGCCAGCTTGAGCAAAACCACCGTAGTCCACAACGGCTATAAACGCCCGCCACTGCTCCAGTGAAATTTTGTGCATAGCATCCTCCGTTTATTTCGGTTGATAGATCATCAGCTGACCACAGACTTTGAAGCCGAGTTTTAAGTATAGATTTTGCCCCATTTCCGAGGCTTGCAGGCACGCATACTGAAAACTCTTTTGCTGAGCATAGTTTAGTATGTGTAACATGATTGAGGTTGCATAGCCTTTACCCCGATGTTCTGCAGGTACCGCAATCTGATAGATACCAAGCACACGCTCCGTTTTGTGCAGCAAAGCGGTAGCCACACTTCGGCCATCAACAGCCAGCAGCATCAACTTAACAGAGCTCATTTTGGCTACTTTTTTCAGTACCAGAGTATCTATTGCGTAGCCAAAGCCTTTGCTACAAAGTGCTGAAAATTCATTTATTTGGCTAATAGATTCGCTGGATACCGGCATTAGCGTTGTTTTATAACAGCGGGAAAATGTCGAAGTGGTTAAATCTATGTTCATCAATTGCAAGCCGCCATCGACTTGATAGCGCGCTAACCAGGCTGGCGTCAGTTGCTGCTGTTCTTGGAGCATAACAATCTTTTGCTCTTTTGCCAGTGAGGCGTGTGCAAGCGTGGCAATGGTAACATCAGGCTCAAGTGAATCATGCCATACACGGTGCGGCCAGCTAACAGAATGCCATAATTTTTCTTTGCTTTGAGCTCCATACAGATGCCATAGCGAGATCATATTTTTTATGTTGTGGCTAACTTCAAGCGTCATGCTGTTACCTATTTAATAAAATCAGGCCAACGATCATCGACACGATGCCCGCAAGCTTAATGGGCGTTATCGCTATTTGCGGCAAGCCGAATAAACCGTAATGACTTATCAGTACAGAGAGCAACAATTGCCCGGTCAAAGCGAAAGACATCATGCTACCAACCCCCATCTTAGGGATAAGGTAATAAAAAAGGCCGACCCCAACGGCGCTAAGCACACCGCCAAACCAGAGGAATACCGGGATCGTTTTAATTAACGACTTTGTCGGCCAAGCTGGTGCTATGAAAGTGATTGCCACACTACTAACCAAAGCGCTCATAACGAAGGCGACGACGGTTGCAAACATCGGATTGCGCAACATGACACCAAGTTGGCTATTGATGCCCGCCTGAACAGCTATTAATCCCCCGGCAATGAACGCAAGTAGTATGGCCATGGCTAAATCTCAATAACAAACTCAGCCGCTGGTATTCTTACCTTTGGCTTTTCCGCGCTTTTGTCGGATATACAACGTCTGCCAAGTGCGCAAATAACGGTCGCGCTAAGCTGCTGTTCGGTCAGATTTAACACCTCGTCAAAACCAGCGTGATCAAATCCCGCCATTGGGCAGGCATCCACACCAGCAAGAGCTGCAGCTGTTAGCAAGTTCCCTATAGCAATATGCGCTTGATTTTCAGCCCAATTCGCTAATTGCTCAAATGTCATGGAACACATGACTTCTTTTACATGGCTTGAAAAACCTGCTAATGCACCGGGCTCTAACTTTTGCTGCTGCTCCGCCATCGTGAAGTGCTTATCGATATATTCAGCGTCAATATTGGTTTTAACCGCTAGCACAAACAAATGTGAGCAATCCCTTACTTTGTTTTGCCCCATTGAGTGCGGTAGTAATTTTTCTCGTATCTCTTTTGAGCTAATAACCAACAACCGATAGGGTTGTAAGCCATAAGACGAAGCAGTCAAACGCGTCGCTTCTGTTAGTTCGTTAATCTGTTCGTTGCTAAGGGTATCGTTGTTGAACTGACGCACGGCATAGCGCCAATTTAGAGCATCAAGTATGTTCATTGTTAATCCTCCACTCTATTAATAGGAAATGCGATTGGCCTCATCGGCGCAGCATCCGCGCCACGCAGCTTTATAGGTGCCGCGACAAAAGCAAACTCATAAACCTGGGCTTTTGATAGTGACTCCAGATCCACAAGCTCAAGAATGGGCACCCCCATTTGAGTGAGTAAATAGGTATGTACTGGCACGTAATTGCCGCTAACTTCCGATGGAAATGCTTCGAAACTTAAATTGTCTGCGCCAATGACCATGGCTTGAGCTTCATCAGCAAGATAAATAGCAGCAGCCATACCCAACCCGGGGGAGTTGCTCATGTATGCCTGAGCGTTATTGAAGTTTTGCATGCGGCCGGTACGTATTAACACTACATCACCTGGTTGAATCTGCGTATTCTGTCGGGCTAAGGCTGCTTTGATATCATCTGGTGTTACCCGATAGTTATCAGGCAACATACTGATATTTTTCGCTTTGGGTAAATCCAGCAAAATCCCTCTAGCGACGATTGGGGGCACAGTTTCAGCACCACTTCGTTGCCAGCCCTTATCACCCAGATGCTGATCCGCTGAAAAATGATTATAAATTTTGCCATCCAAGCCGAAATGGCTGAACATATCAATGTGGGTTCCAGTATGGCTGTACATAGAAAATGCACTACCCGAGTAACTGACGTGCTGGTTGACGTCATGCCCCATATTAAGCACGTTATCAACCACAGCACCGCGCGGGGTATGCGTCATCCAGAATTGATAATGTGGATCACCCGCCGCCTGCCAGCTGGGCATGCCAACAAAATACTCAACGGCTAAATCAAACACTTTAGTGGCGTCGATTTTTGTCATAATGCGGGCCTGCGATTCTGCGGTCATCATGTTCAGCCGACCAATCTCATCATGCTCGCCCCAGGGGCTGGTGCCAACAGTCTGCTTAGGAAAATCAGCCGCATAGTTGTAGCCAGATAGCATTACACTTACTGCGGTTAAAGCGGCAACACTAAACTTAGTTTTCATGATACAACCTCCTCTTTAATGGCTGAGGTAAGCTCTGTTACAACGAGATGCTCTAGCTGAGCCAAACTTAATGACTGTGAAATAAGGTTGCGCCCATTGATGAGCAATGTCGGGATACTTTTAATGTCAAAGTAGGCCGCTCTGGCGCGGTCCGCTTCCAATGCGTTGGCATTGTCTGCTGAGTGCAAGATGGCATGGATGCTTTCCAGCGGCAGTCCTAACTTTTGTACAACAACGTCCAGAACCGCTGTCTCCGCAATATTCTGGTTGTGATACAGATGTACTTTTTGTACTGCGTCAAAAAAATCCCAATGCGCATCCTGCCCTGCAATATGCTCTACCGCCTTGCCATAGAGTGCAGCTAAATAACCGTTTGGATAATTGAAACCTGCAGAGCGCATGCCTTCGATATTGATGCTTTCAGGCTCGTCAGCAAACGATTTACAACTCTGCCAATGCTGCAAAATCTCCTGCTTTGCCAGCTCCAATGAACCAAACCTGGCGACCATTTCCTCATCGTTGCGCTGCAAAACAAAGGCACGATGAATCACTTTAACGGGATATTTCGCCGCTATCTTTCGCAAACGGGGAGACAAGACATAACACCAGCCACAAACCGCGTCATGGAAAAATTCGATTTGAATCATATAAACCTCTAACGTTATTCAATTCGAAAAGTCTATGACCAGGGCGGGTGAAAAAATAATGATGAATTTCTGGGATATAGATAGACGAAACTAATCTTCGCCGTTCACAACCGTTGCTTTAGTTTGAAAACTATCAATTTTTTGCGGCCGGCCGTAATAAAAGCCCTGAGCAAGATTAGCACCCAACTGTTTCAACATATTATGTTGTTCGGCAGTCTCTACGCCTTCAATCACTACTATTAAGTTATGATGACTGCAATAATCCAGGATAAGCCGCAGTAGCTCCAGATCGCCGGCATTGGTCATAATACCAGCGGTGAGCACTCTATCTATTTTCAGAATATCTATCGGTAAGTTGCGAAGGTTGCTAAAACATGAATAGCCCTGACCGAAGTCATCAAGTGCTAATTTTATTCCAGCCTTTTTAAGTTCAGCGAGGTTATGCCAGCATCGACTTCCAACCGTTACCGGGCTTAACTCGGTGATTTCAATGATGATGCTGCTGTTGTTAATGCCGGCTTGGGTCAATTCAGCCAGCATCAGCTCAATGAAGTTGTTGTCTGCTAAGGCTTCACCGGCCAAGTTCATCGAGATACTAACATCACCATAACGTGTTTTCAGGCTATTTGCGCTTTGGCAAATAGAGCGCACGAGGTGCAAATCAAATGCTCTGGCATATTGGGATGATTGTAATACGGGGATAAATTCATCTGGCTTAATTTCTCTGCCATCGAAGCGCCAGCGTGCCAGCGCCTCCAGTGATTTGATATTTCCTAGTTTAATGTCAAAAATTGGCTGATAATCAAACACAATCTCATTACACGCAATGGCTTTAGGAAAATTGAATAAATGCTCCATACTCATTTCAAAGTCAAGCAAGATACCGGGAGTTAAGTGGGTTATCAGCAATGGTAGTGCCAAATCTTTTTCAATAGTAAGTGTTGACGCCAGTACTTGCCTGGCAATACTCAAATGCAAACCTTGCTCTTGGTACAAAACACACCAGTAGCTAGTATGGCAAAGCTCGTCGGAAACTTTTCTGAGTACAAGTTGCAGCTGTTCGGTCAATTTTTCAAGGCAATTTGTAACATTGATCATCAGATAAAAGTCACCTTTACCAAGGTAGTATAAATTTTTAACTGACAGACTGTAGCGGATTGACTCTACAAGCATTTCCCGTAGTAGCTCACTTAATTTGCCGTTTAGTGCGAAATCAAAGTAGTTGACACCATAAAAACGCAGAAATACGCCTGCATAACCCTTTTCAAGAGCATTACCCTGAATATGATGTAAGTCTAAGTAGCATTTAACATCCATTTATCTGAGCCATATCGCTGTTTATCTGGTCTTGTTTTAATACCGGAACAGTGAAATAAAAGTGAAGAAAGTCCTTTAATCGCAAAAGCTGTAAAATTCACTTTGTTTTCACAAAAAATTGGTTTTAATAACGGCATGTGTCAAGACCCAAGCTTTGATGCGAAAACAAAAATGTTGTTTACTACTTACTTGATGATTAGCTATTTGCCATATCGGGATATGAATTAGAAGGAAGTGCATGAGCCCAATCAATAAGCTTGAACTGTCGCAAATTTGGAAAAGCTATGGCAGTGCTGCTGAGCGCATTCATGCACTTAGAGACGTGTCTGTAACCATTTCGCCAGGAGGGACGCTTGCGGTTCTAGGGCAACGAAGCTGCGGAAAGACAACCTTGTTAAATATTATCGGCCTGCTCGAATCTCCTAGCCGCGGGTTAATTAAGTATGGAGCGGAAGACCTAACCAACTATTCCAAAGAACAAAGATTGGCGTTCAGACGTGAGAACATCGGCTATGTCTATAGTCAGTTAAAGCCAATACCTTATCTGTCCGTTGAAGAAAACGTCGCTATTGGCTTACGCTACAGACCAGAAAAAATTCACAATATAGATAATAAAATCAACCAGATATTAGTAGAGTTTGATTTGGCGCATAAGCGAAATCTGCACCCGCCAAGGCTGACATTATTTGAACGCTATCAGTTATCTTTAGCAACGGCCATGATCTCAGAGCCAGTAATACTGATAGCCGATGAACCCGGTAATGAACTAGATAGTTCACACAGCGATGAAATTGTACATTTGCTTCATACGCTACAACAAAAGACCAAAACGATACTCGTTTACTCCACGTCAAGTACTAAGCAGGCAGAGTTAGCTGATCAGACCTTACGCCTCAAAGACGGCAGGATCATTGTGAACTCTAATTAGCGGGACTACCTGATGAAATCGTTAAAGTGGGGCCTACTATTTAACAAAAGTCAGGAAGACTTAATGATAGTCGCTGGCTTAACACTAAGTTTTACCTTAGCGCTGTTCCTGATCACTCAACTGTTTCATCAGTTATCTTACGAAAAGTGGCTCGTCGAACATGATAAGGTTTTTCGCGTTCACACTCACTACAGCCTGCCGGATCAAGCAGAGTTTCTTACCGTACGCTCAGCAGGCAATCTTGCGCCGGCAATCTTACTAACTAATCCTGAACTTGTTGCCGCATCAACCCGATTGTTTCACTGGGACGTTACCTTGACAGGGCAATTTGCACGCAAAAAAACCAAAATGCTGCTGGCAGATGCATCATTTCCCAAGGTATTTACACTACCTTTAGTACAAGGTGATATAAAGACAGCATTACAGCAGCCTAATAGTATACTTATCAGCTCTGAGCTTGCCGATAAGCTGTTTGCAAGTCAAAACGTCATAGGACGAAACATCTCTGCCTGCTGCTTTAAAGGTGAAGAAAGGCTATTAACCGTCACCGGTGTTTTAGCAGACGATATTGAAACTCACCTGGATTTAACAAGCATTGTAAGTCTAGACCCAACTGACTTTGAAAATGACAATGGGCTATTAGATAGCTGGCTCAATGTAAACATGTACAGCTATATCAAACTGCATAACGCTGGCGACGCACAAAAACTGCAAGACCAAATAAATAGCTGGCTTACACAAGATAACCCAATCGCTGACAACTTAAATAGTGTGCTAAAACCTGCTACACCTTTCAGGGCTAACCAACTCATCGGGTTAAATCTTATGCCCATAGTGGATATTTATCTGCATGCTAAGGCCGCGGCAGGCCACCTTGGTGATCAAAAGGCACTGGGAAGTATTTTCCAATTCTATCTTATTTTATTTTCAGCAATTGTCGTTGTGTTGATAGGTAGCATCAATAGCATGGTGTTCACAATGACAAAACTTGCTAAAGTAGCGCAGCACATTGCAACAGCGAGATGCCATGGCATGAGCAGCCAGCAAGTATTTGCGTCGCTGTATGTGCGTTGTGCAATGCATATTATGATTGCATTGCTACTCGCTATTCCGCTAGTGCTGATCAGTACAAAACTTCTTGCGTTGCCCCACAATATTTGGGTGATCCAGAACTGGTTATATATCCTTCTAGCGCTTAGTATTTTTGTTGCTGTCTGGGCCGCTGCATTAAGCGCGTACCCATGCCATTTTATATTGAAAAGCCGTATCGCAGACGCCACTAAATCGGTTTCTGCTGGCGCAAAAAACAGACTGATCGCAGGATTTAGTTACTTTTCGTTGTTTCAAATTGCGCTTGCTTTTTCACTGCTGTTCTCTGCATCAGTTATATATTTTCAGTACGAACATTTGCAGACCAGAGAATTAGGCTACGATGCTAATAATGTTGTGATTTTCGATCTGCAACCTTTAGCCAACCAAAGCGCATTCGTAGAAGAACTGCGGGAAAGTTTGTCTGGCATTGAACACACACGTGTGTCCGAACCACCAACAATGGATAATGAAAACTCCAAGCTTTATCAATTACTCGACACGCCAACCATTTTGGCCAAAAGTGAGCAACAGGTCGTCAATTACATTAGTGTTGAACCCAACTTCTTTCAATTTTTCCGAATAAAGTTTTTGCAAGCGCAACACGCTAAAGACAATATTAACTTCTCTGAAGAAGACGTTGTACTTACTAATACAGCACTAAAGCTGTTTGGTATTGTAAATGCCGAGCAAGCGATGGGGCTTCGTTTTAAGGTATTTGCTTTCGATTCAGGGGAATCTTTTGTGCATAGCCGCGCGGTCGTTACGGATTTAGCCTTGCAGTCTGCCTATGAAATGAGTAAACCGGTTATATTTGATTTTGACAATCAACGCTGGCACTACCTTTTAGCCAGAGTGGATAATGAAGAGCAATTACGAAGCCTCAATATGCACTACCAAAAGCACCTTGGTCATGTCGAAGAGACGAGTTTATTACTCAAAACCCTCTTAACGCAGCTTTACTCTGAAGAATGGGTAACGTTCCAGCTTACCGCAAGTTTCGGCTTACTAAGCTTCGGCATGGTCGTTATTGGGATGCTGGCAATTCAAAGTTATATCATGCTTATACGCCAGTCAGAATTCCTGCTTCGCACTATAAACGGCGCAACGGAACTGCAGTTGTTACAAGATCTTTTTTATGAGTTAACCAGTCTTATCCTAAAAGCCTTTCTGGCAGCCGGCCCGGTAATGGCTGTTTTCTGTTATGTCTGGTTGGACAGGTATGCTATGCCTGTAGCTTGGTCTGTCATTGTAAAGAGTTGCGGTTTGACCTTTGTGATGACCTACTCAGTATTAACACTATCATCTTTACTTTGGGCTAAATCTATTTTGATCAACCGTAAAAAAACGAACACATGATTTCACCATCTTTTCACACCATCGCTTTTACGCTGTTTTCAACTTAGAATATAGATGAAACTATTATGAGACTATCCATACTACTGGTTGAAGACAACACCACGCTAGCGAGCACCATAGTTGATTTTTTTACCGCTGAAGGACACGTAGTCGATTTTGCACCTAGTGCTGACCTCGCGTTAAAATTGCTTGGAACTCAGGTGTTCGATATCGCGATTCTAGACCTAACCCTGCCGGGCATGAACGGTTTGGAACTTTGCCATATCATTAAAACGCAACCTGTCATGACAATGCCAGTATTGTTGCTTACGGCACGTGACTCGGTAGATGATATCGTTACAGGATTTAACAGTGGAGCCGATGACTATCTGACTAAACCCTTCGCTATGGAAGAGCTATACGTACGAATCATAGCCCTGTCACGTCGGAACGCGCTGCACCAAAATCATATTATTGACCTTGGCCCATTGGTAGTTGACCGGCGGCGGCATATGTTATTAAGAGAGGGTGTTGAAGTAAAATGTACCCGGATGGGCTTTAATATTGTGAAAATTCTGGCAGAGGCGTACCCTCGTGTCGTTTCACGAACTGAGCTTATTCAAAAGCTATGGGGAAACGATGAGACAGAGTCAGACTCTCTCAGATCACATATGTATCAGCTCAGAAATTGTCTGGATAAGCCCTTTAGTTTTCAGATTTTAAAAACTGTCCATAGCGTAGGTTTTACACTTGAAAATATTACAGTCAATAAAGCGTAGTTTGCCAGCCAAATTGGCCTGCGTTTATTTGTTTTCAATGACAGTTTTTTGCCTTGCGATGGCGCTGATTTGGCACTACGAACACCACAATTTCAATCAACATATTTGGACCGGGATAAGCCATTCTATTGCCCAACATGCACCAGAGAATGGCGGTGAATCTTTAGCTGGCAAATGGCCGGCATGGATAATAATTAGCCCTTATGCAAGACTTCCTGAATCTCGCACGCAGGCCTGCCCAGAAGAAGATGGGATGCTTTATTTATATAACTCAAGTGAACACCGGTTAGTTGGGCACTCAATCGGTAACTCTGAGCAATTTGTCATTATTGATATAAACAAAGCAAATGGTGATTTCAGCCAATACTCAACACCGGTGACGGTGTTACTTTTACTGATGATTTCAATTATCTTCATAATGTTCAGCGTTATGTATTTGATTTACAAATTTCTCTATCCAGCTCGCAACCTCTTACAAACACTATCCGGCTTTAATGTTCACTCACTACCAAAAGCATTTTCAGAACAATACAACCATGATGAGATAGGACAGCTTGCCAGGGTATTTGAGGCTAAAGCACTCAGAATTGAGGCTTTCATTCAACGAGAACATGAATTTACACGTGACGTGAGCCACGAACTTCGCACCTCGAATGCCATAATCAAAAATATCGTGTCTGAACTGCTGCAAAATCCGCAGTTCAATGACAGCATTAAAGAAAAATTGGCCAGTATTCAAAATGCAAATTTTGAATCTGAAAACACTATCGCCACCCTATTACACCTGGCAAGAGAAAATCATATACCACAAGATATTAGTGCTATTAATGTTCTGGCTGTTGTGGAAACTCAGGTCATTCAGCATTGCTATTTACTTGAAGGCAAAGACGTACAAGTTAACGTTGATGTCGATCCCTCTGAGCGAGTTTTGATGCAAAGCGGAGCATTTAAAATCTTGCTGTCAAACCTCATCAGTAATGCATTTCAATATACCCAAACCGGCAGCGTGTCGATTGATTTTCATAACTCAGTGTTATCAGTAACCGACACCGGCATAGGTATCCCCGAAGAGATCAGACTCAACGTCAATCAGCCATTCGTTAAAGGAGGACTGAGCCGGGGATACGGCGTCGGTATGGCGATTGTCCAACGTTTGTGCGATACCTATAAGTTGCGTATACGTATCAGCTCAACAGAACCTCAACACGGGACGAAAGTCGCGGTCTACTTTGATTGAAATACTATGCAATTGCTTTGTCTGAGAAAAGTTTTTTTTAGTCAACGTTTTATTAAGTAATAACGGACTTTGTAATCAAGATGCAGTCGGCTATGACAAACATCCCCTCATCATTGAGAATAAGGTTTACCGAGCAAGCTTTACCTTGACGTACACTAAGCGCTGTCACACATGTGTTGTTCGCCCGAAGGATAGAAAACAGAGCAATACATGAGTTACCATTGACCGGATCTTCAACAATGCCAAGACGTGGCGCAAACATACGCCCAACGTAGCCCCCCTCTGCAGAACATAATGCATAAATAAAAAATGACTCTACATCTGATAAAGATTGCGCTACTTCACCAATAGCCTCGGCACATATATCAGTAACCGCCTGTTCAGTTGAAAGTTGAACCATAAGACGCAGCTTCCCACTGGCGGTTGTCACGCACCACAAACCAATAGCCGATGCAAAATGTTGTCTCAAACGAAGATCAATGACATTTTGTAGCTTTGCGGTTTCAATCTGTGTTACCTGTAGCAGGATATTGTCATCCTCTGAACAAAATGAAACAAGACTATCTCCAAAGTAAAAACCCGATGCCATCTTTTCTAGTTTTAAAACATAGCACGCGGCAATTGTCGCATGAAGACAGGAAAACATTTCACACACAGGAGAAAAGATTTTCAACCGAAGAGCATCTCCATCAGCGCAAATAAAAGCCGTCTCTGATACAGCTTCAGCGGCAGCTATCATTTGCATTACTGACGGTGCTATTGACTCACGTGATAAATACACTATGCATGGGTTGCCAGAGTTAGCTTCTTTTGAAAATACGGAAATATGATAACGATTCAAGATGTTTGTCTCTTAATATAGACGTCAATAATATGATCCCTGCACCTATGAAGGTGCTGGTTGTAATAGCCTGATTTAACAGCAACATACCAAGTAAGCTTGAGAAGATAATCCTCGAGTAATCCACCGGCAAAATTTTTGACGCCGGCGCAAGCGAAAAGGCTTTAGCCATAAGCGTTTGCGATACATAAAATGCGACGCCTATCGCAATCAAAAACATCAACTGACCAAATGAAGGGCTAACCCAGTCGCCAACAGCCAACAGTGCAGCAATGGGCAACATAATAAAATAAGACACAAACAGGATATCCCGCGGTGTTTCTGTATCAGACAAACTTTTAACAGAAACATAAGCAACGCCTGTCATAAAAGCACCAAATAACGATGCTGCATACCCTAACAGATCACCTTGGGCACTAAAGCCTGTGATTACCAGCACCCCAATAAAACCACCTAACAGTTTCAAAAACAGTGATAAAGTAAATTGCTCCTTTAAGAAAAATATACTTAGAAAGGAGCCAAAAATAGGCGCAAGAAACGTTATCGCAACAGAGTCCGCAACTGGGATTTTCGTTACAGAATAAAATATGCTTAACCCGCCAAACAACGTCGCACTAGCGCGCACCAAGTGAGCTTTCCAGCGCCGTAACGACTTGCGGTTAAATCCGATACTGGACGAGAATAATAACGAAATCGCAAAACCGATTAGATTGCGAAATAAAAACATTACCGTAACAGCGACAGAGGAGCTCAGGTAGGAAACCAAAATCCAGACAATAGTCTGAGATAGACCATATCCAATCATGTACAAATAAGGTTTCATCTGTTACTCCGGTTAAATAGCATGCAGATAATGTGTCTGCAATGGTGTGAATTTATCGCGTGGCGACATTAAAAAAAATGAATTTAATTTTTAGGTATGCAATAAAAAGATCATGTTCATTTAAGCGATTATCTTGATACAACTAACCTAACTTGATCAGTAAAACACCTGATTTTCCCTGTCGCATAACCTTTTCATAAGCTGCACGATAGTCGTTATAGCGGTATGTCGAATCAATAAAAGGGATATAAACGCCATCCGACATTAGTTGACCAAGCCTTGCCAAATCTTCCTGAGAATTTTGTGCTACGCCTATAATCAGTCTTTTACTACTGATTAAAGACAAAACCTTGCTGATAAAAACCAGCTTTAACGACACCGCGGTAGTTATCAACTCTCCGTGCTCAGATAGTGCCTTTAACGCGCTTGAAACATTCAATTTTCCCGTAGCGTCAAAGATAAGATCATATTTTTGCTCTGAGCCAGCCCCGTCAAAAGAGCCTGACTTTTTAATATTATCAACGCAGTCAATTGGACCATGAAACTTCAGCAGGCTATTGGTTTTATCTGATAATATTTGATATGCCGCATTGCCTACTGATGAGTCGATACCATACACCAAGGCCTTTTTTATTATGTTCTGAACACTTAATCGTTTTAAAAAATAGATGGCACTTAGGCCACCAAACAGCCCGGCACAGGCCTGTTCTGTGCTGACACTACAAGGGATGTGTTGCACCAGCGAGTCCCGCTCAACGATAAGGTACTGGCTGTGCGTGCAAAACGTATCGGGCCTTAAGCCATATACATTGTCGCCTGGTGCAAAGTCTTTAACTTCACCGCCGACATTAACTAGCCGGCCGCTAAAGTCTAATCCCAAGGTTTTAATGCGAGACGGTTTTCTTAACCCGTTAAAGAGCCTGACTAACCAGGGTTTGCCTTTTAGCATTTTAATATCAGCGGAGTTAACCGCAGAAAACTCAACCTTTATTAATAATTCTGAAGGCTTGAGCGAAGGCAAAGTGCAGTTTTCCAATACAAGCTCGTTGGCATTGCCATAATTTGCGTATGTCCAACGTTGGTAGGTTCTTGTCAATTTTATATTCCGCTATATCTGCCCTTTATATAGCAAGAATTCTAAACGCCTTAATGTGAAATACTTGTGATTGTTCGTTCAGATAAATGATTGCAGCTTTTAGTTTGACGTTTTTCAAGTATTAATTGGCCCGGAGTCGGTTTCACAATATTTTCACCGTAAACCCTACATAGTTGGCTAACACGCTTAACTGAAATATATCTGAAATAACTGAGGGAAAAGTGCGACTTATCATTCTAATCTTAATTCTTACAAGTAGTTGTGTTTCAGCTCATGAAAAAGAAGGTTCATATTT
>NZ_JBFNPK010000026.1:0-36411 GCF_040812025.1 Alteromonas nitratireducens | reverse complement strand
ATCTTAACGATCTGTGTTTCTGTGTATCGGGACTTTTTCATCAGGAGTTCTCCTTCTTGGCTCAGTGTACGCCGAAGAACTCTAAAAAGGTATGTCACTAGTTTAGGGGAGGTTTACAATCTGATTTTCAAAACACTGTCATGTGGCATGAGTCATAGATACAAAAAAGTATATGCTCTATATATAGTAAATCTGAAAGCAAGACTCAAGGAGTGAAGGTACAAAAATATATATATAAAAATATACCTACCGTTTTTGAAACCATTCATGGGCGAGTGCGCCGCCGCCAGCGTTTTTAGCCAGCGCGAGTTGTCGTTTTGCACTGTTATAGTGGGCACTCGCATGCTTATCTCCGCCACTGCCGAAGGCAAGAGAAAGTGTGCCGTTCAGTGACAGCACCTGCTCGTTGACGTTAAGGATATCGATCAGATCGTACAGTGCGTCGAAAAACAGATTGGCGGCTATCTGTTGTTCCTGCGCCGTGACCCAGCGACCAATTGTAATACTGGCAAAATTAAACAGCTTGCGAATGTCCTGAAAGCTGACATCCGCGCCATCGCGGTGGCTGTTGCCATTGCGATAGTATGCCTGATGCAGTCTGCCTTTATTCACTGAGCTCCTCTAGCAACTGATGGCACCAGTCGCTGATGCGATCATCGGTCTTATCAAACTGGTTTTCATCGTCCAGTGACAGCCCGACAAAGTGCTTACCGTCCGGGGTCAGACCTTTCGACGCAGTAAACTCGTAGCCTTCATTTGGCCACTTGCCAATGATTTTGCAGCCTGACGGTACAATCGCGTCATGCAACATACCCAAAGCATCCTGAAACCAGTCGGCGTAGCCTAACTGATCACCCAGTCCAAACAACGCGACGGTTTTGCCCGACAAATCCAGCTGATGAACGTCATCCCAGTGTGATTCCCAGTCTTCCTGAAGCTCGCCGAAATCCCAGGTTGAAATGCCGAAAATCAGAATGTCATAACGGGCAGTCTGGCTGAGTGAGACATCCTGAATATTATGAATTTCGACAACCTGTGCCTGAAACAGGTCATTCAGCTGAGCCTGAATTTTTTCTGCGGCCATTTCGGTGTAACAGGTAGTCGACCCGTAAAACAGACCGATAGAAAGCGCGCCATCACTCATGAAAAACCTCTGAGACAGAATTAAGAGTTGGGGAATTCTATCGTGTCTCCGTTGCCACATAAAAGTCTGCAGGCAACTTCTTTTCCATTTTTATCGAGGACAAGCAGTCCAAGGGCACTGCCGTTATGTAATTCGCCCTGACCGGGGACCGGATCGCGGGGGCTCACACTCATGTCGCGTCGGCGTGTGAAAATGTTCAGCACCGAATGCGGGGAGTACAACCAGCGGTTGAATCTGTCCAGCCAGCAAATCAGCGTTGGAGGAAACGCGTTTTTAATGCCCGAGCAGGTAAACTGCAAAATACGCGGGCTGTGTTTTCTGAATCGCAGCCTGATATCGTAAACAAACGAGTAATGGACATCACCGGACAGGATAATAAAGGTTGGCGGTGTGCGTTTGTGCCGAAAGATATTCAGGATGACATTGGCGGTGCCTTTGTGGGCCATCCAGTTCTCTGCGTCCACGGTCAGGGCCTTGCCGAAGAAGGTGAAAATTTTCTGGACCGTCTCGATGAATTTCACGCCGAAAACCGGGGCTGCGGATACCAGGATGACAGTTTGTTTACCAATTACTGACTGCTGAAACTCACACAATGCTTCCCAGTCCATCAGACCCGACGGTTTGTTGGCACTGGACTCTGAGCGCCAGCGCTGGGTTCGGGTATCCAGCACGCGCACCGGCGGGGTGGTGTCAAGTTGATATCCCCATGTTTCGAAATCGAATACCGCATCAATGATGGCGTTATGCGCGTCGGTCTCTTTGCTTGCGAGAAAAGACGAAACTGACTGCAGCAGCTCTGAAAAAACAGCGGGATTATTCCCCCAGCCCTGGCATAGCAGGTACCCCAGCAGTGCATTACCGACCATACGTTTAGACAGAGGGTGTCCGTAAACTTCTTCTTCCCAGCCGCGGGTCAGATTCCAGTCGTCGGTAACATCATGGTCGTCAAAAATCATGTAGGTAGGTAACTGAGCGAGCACCCGGCGTACGGCGGGCAGGGTGTTGATAAAGGACGTTACCGCAGCCTGTTCACGGCGGAAGCGCTCATGATGCTGAGCAGGTATCGCGTTGATATCAAACCGTACACGTTCCCACAGGGTATCTGACCAGTTCAGCAAATACATGGCCAGTACTTCGCTTAGCGTAATCAGATGATTGTGCGCATTCACTGACGTGAATACCGGCTTCTTCTTTGCACCGAAAAACAGCTTTGACAGGGCCGTATTGGTGGCGATTTTAGGCAACAACTGCTCACGTTCGTAGTAACAGTGAGGATGTTCATGCAGGGCGCTACTGTCGTTGATTACTGCACCTTCCAGTGCTTCCTCTTTTAACCCAAGCAGCCGAATAACCTGACTGATAGCCTGCAGGGTAGGGCCGGCAACATCATCGGCATAAATCTGGTCGCCGGTCAGCAGCAGGATATCCGGGGCGGGGCCATTATCAGCCAGTGAGTCAGCCAGCATCCGGTCGGCGCGGGTCAGTGCGTCTGTTTCATGATGATGTGGCTTACGACATGAGCCGTGGAGCACATGGGTCAGGTGTGGCGCCCAGCGAAAACCCAGCTCCTGCTGGCCAGGGTAAAGCAGCGCGTTTTTTTGCTGACACCAGGAGTGATGCAGATCCGGCTCGGCAAAAGAGAGCACGTAATTCACATGACGATCAGCTTCCAGCGGCGAGTCCAGCGTGACTGAAACTAACTGTATATGGGCCCGTTCTCCCACTGCCAGCGAGGTCACCTGTGTCTTGCTGCTCAGTGTGATGCCGCCGAACTGTATTTTAATGTCGGGCGTTGCCGGCGCACGCGTTACCAGCCAGAGGTGACATTCATTTTTTGTTACCCGGCGAACAATCGGTCCGGCCAGCACTGCAGGAAGTGACATAGTGGGGAGAGTACCCTCTGTGATCTGATGGTTAAACTACTACGATAACCTGTAAAATTAAGGCTGTATACGGTGCAGGGGAGATCGGTGACGACCAGATTGGTGCGCGGATTTGCAGTGATGTCTGCGTCGCAGATATACTTGCGCCAGTTTGAATTAACCCTGATTTTTATTCGGAGAGACAATGAAGCGAACGGGTCTGGTTCTGTTATTGGCATTGCTTGGAACAGGGTGTAGCGACAGTAAAACAGAGGCTGCTATTGCGCCTGAGGCTGCTGAGGATAATGTCGTAAAGGCAATGGGGCTCTGGATCACCGACGTCAGTGGTAATGTCATGCCGGACCCACAGACATCCGGATTAACCGCTGTGGGTCAGACTCTGTATACCCTTTCTGACGGCAGTGCGGCAGAGCACATGCAAAGGAAGCTGCACGCTATTGATACGGCCTCTGCAGTATATCAGTCAGACGATACGGCCTTTGCCATGGCCAGCCGGGTCCGGCGCAGTTGCTTTTCCGGCTATCTGCAGGATGAGCCGGACCTGGAAGCGCTGGTGGTTGACCCACAGAACCCGGATGTATTCTACACCGTCACTGAAGATGCCACGCGCACCGGCGCCTTGTCGATGCGCTGCCAGAGTCGCTTTGAAAATACCGGCTCAACGGACTACCCGACACTACTGGTGCGCCTCGAGCGCCAGCAAAGTGGCAATATGATGATGACACACGTTCGTCCTGTGCAGTTTCCTCTTGCCTATGAGGTAGGTGACTTCCCAAATGACGGCATTGAGGGTATGGCACTGGCTGATGACCGTACGCTGTATCTGGGGCTGGAAAAAGATGCCGCCGGCCAGCCGCGCATTTTTTCATTAACCCTGTCAGACGATTTCTGGGCATCCGATGATTTCGCGGTCGTGACGGATACCCGGCTTCCGTTACCGCGATTTTCATCAGGTAATCACCCTGTCAATGGCCTGACCTGGTATCGTGACCCAGCCAGTCAGCGCGCATTTTTGCTGTCAGCCGCGCGCAATGATAATGAACTATGGGTAACGCCGGTGGACGGTGCGCATGACACGGTGAGGGTACCTATGCAGTTTTTGGCGCCCACCAAAGACACAAGCGGCCAGTGTGATACGTACGAGGTGATGGACAATGCCTCTATCGAGGGGCTGGTTGTTATTGACAATACGCTGTGGCTGATTAACGACCCATGGAAAAAGAACTACCTGAAGAATATTCAGTGTGAGTCTGCCCGCAGCGCATATGAACAGATGGCACCGTTGTTGTTTTCTGTGGACATGGACAAGCGCTGGTTTACGCCAGCGTTGTAAGATGGCTGATGAAACACACCAGCGGGACCGGTGATAGCCGGCTCCGCTTGGGGCCCGTCGGTGTTTAGCCGTTGCGTAAACGGCTGGCAAATGTCTTTTTAAATTTTGCCAGCTTAGGGGCAACGACCATGGCACAATACTGGTTCTGAGGATTGTTTTTGAAATAATTCTGATGGTAATCCTCAGCCGGATAGAACTCTGTCAGTGGGGTGACTTCTGTTACCACCGGGTCGGGCCAGATTTCGTCACGTATGATCTCTTCAATAATCGCTTCTGCCTGATGACGCTGTTCGTCATCGTGATAAAACACGGCACTACGATACTGAGTACCAACATCATTACCCTGCCGGTTCAGTTGTGTCGGATCGTGTAATGCAAAGAAGATTTCAAGAATTTCACGGTACTGGATTTTAGCCGGGTCAAACGTTACCTGGACCACCTCTGCATGGCCGGTATCGCCCTTGCACACCTGCTCATAACTGGGATCCTTAACGCTACCACCGGCATAGCCGGAAACGGCACTGATAACGCCGTCCACACTGTTAAACGCTGACTCAATACACCAAAAGCAGCCGCCACCTAACGTGGCTGTTTGCGATGTCGACATAACTGTTTTTCCGAAAAGTGACTGTTTCGCTGAGTGTGGGTATAAGCACAACAGAGTTCAAGTCATCCGCATCAGTTTTTTTATCGTAATAGGGCATGACTTATAGTCAAAAGAGGCTTTTATGTACATTTTCTTCGATGGGCACTGTCCTTTATGCCGGGCGGAAATGCGCCACTTGCGCAAACGGGACCATAGCAACGTACTGACGATGGTAGACATTCAGTCAGAGCGATTTAGCGAGGACTTCCCGGGGCTGGACTGGGACGCACTGAATAACCGTATTCATGTGCAACTGGATGATGGCACGCTGGTAAGCGGCCTTGACGCAACACATGCAGCGTGGAAAGCGGTGGGCGTGGGCTGGTTGTATGCGCCGCTGCGCTGGCCATTGATAAGACCTGTCGCCGACTGGTTCTATACCATTTTTGCGAAACACCGCTACACCATATCTTACTGGCTGACCGGGCAAAAGCGCGGCTGTGAAACCTGTGAAATAGCCACCGGTCAGAAACCATCCGGCAGTGACAAAAGGGGAACATCATGAGTACAGTCAGTCTGGTCATTGGTGCGTCTGGCGGAATCGGACGCGCACTGGTTTCGCAGCTTGCCGGAGCCGGGCGGCGCGTTTTCGCTTTATCCCGGTCCGGACAGCGGGATGCCTCATGGCCTGACAGTGTTATCGCACGTGCGCTGGACAGTGGTGATGAAGGGAGCATCGCGGACTTTATTGAACATCTGAAAGACGACGGCATGAGCGTGGAACTGGCTGTCTGCACCATTGGTATGCTGCATGGTGACGTCGACGGCCACGCCATATTTCCGGAAAAAAAGCTGGAAGAACTCAATGCGACACAACTGGCTACGTATTTTTCAGTCAATACCATTATGCCTGCACTGTGGTTAAAGCATCTTGTCAGCGTAGTCGCGGATAACGCCACGCTGGTCTTTTTGAGTGCGCGGGTGGGCAGTATCAGTGATAACCGGCTTGGTGGCTGGTATGGGTATCGCGCGTCCAAAGCTGCGCTGAATATGATGGTAAAAACCGCTGCCGTTGAATACCGCCGACGTACCAAAAATACTACGCTGGTGTGTTATCACCCGGGTACAGTTGATACCGGACTCTCCGAGCCATTCCAAAAGAACGTGAAGCCTGAAAAGCTCTTTGAACCTGACTTCACAGCGAAGCAACTGCTCACTCACATAGCAACGCTTGAGACGGAAGATAGTCCTCATTTCATTGACTGGGACGGCAAAGTGGTAAGTTGGTGATACGCCCACCTTTCCATTGTCTGCGGTAAGCACCAAGACATTTACTGTTGCCATTGCTAACATGCGTGGAAGGTTGTACGGCAGTCGGGCAACAGGAAGGAAGGGAGAGTCCAAACAGAAACACGCCGTGAACCCATCCATGGGGGCTCTCCAACCGCATCCATGCGGTTGGAAGGTTTCTGTTTGGACTCTCCCTTCCTTCTTTGCTTCCTGGCCGCACCTGGTATGAAAAGGTGGCATCAGTGCAGTTTTAATCGACAGGGTCGGTTCTTTTTGCGCATAATCGCCATCCCGATAATAAGAAATGACAGAACAACAAGAGGAAGCGGGTTATGAGCGGGGCCAGAGAACAGTTTGGATCGCGCATTGGATTTATTCTGGCAGCAGCAGGGTCTGCAGTTGGTATAGGTAATCTGGTGGGTTTTCCGGTAGGAGCTGCAAAAAATGGCGGTGGTGCATTTTTGGTGATGTATGCCATTTTCGTTTTTGCCATCTGTCTGCCTGTGATGATGGCTGAAATGTCCGTAGGACGACATGCCAGAAAAGATCCACTGGGGGCGTATAAGGCGATTGGTAACAATTCCTCCTTCTGGAATCTGGCAGGCTGGCTGTCCATTATTACGCCATTCATGATTGCCGTTTTCTATATGGTCATTACGGTGTGGATTTTTGGGTATCTGTTTGAAGCGGCTACCGGCAATCTGGACACGCTGGCGAACGCGGATACCTTTGGTACGTTCATCAATTCTCCTTCCATCTTTATCTACATGGCGGTGGTCGTTGGCATTGTCTATCTGATCCTGCAGGGCGGGGTAAAAGAAGGCATTGAGAAAGCGGCCAAATTACTGATGCCGTCACTTTTTGTCATGCTGATTGGCCTGGTGATATTTGTTCTGACCCAGGACAACGCCATTGAGGGGGTGAAGTTCTACGTTATCCCTGATTTCTCTAAAATTACCGCGCCGGTTGTTAATGGTGCGCTGTCGCAGGCCTTTTTCTCGCTGTCGTTAGGGATGGGTATATTGCTGACTTACGGCAGCTACATCGATAAAAATGCCGATGTGCCAAATTCCTCCAAACTGGTCGCGCTGACAGATACTGCAGTGGCCTTTACGGCGGGTCTGATGATTCTGCCGGCTATTTTTTCATTCAATCCTGACACCAATCCGGCAGAACTGAGTGAATCGTCAATTGGCATGATTTTTAATTACCTGCCGGAAATCTTCCTGGCACTGCAGGATTCGATTGGTTACACAGGGGCGTCAGTTGTGGCCAGTTTGTTTTTCCTGCTGGTGTTTTTTGCTGCCATTACCTCACTGGTTTCCATTTTTGAAGTACCGGTAGCTGCTCTGATGGATGAAAAAGGGGTGGGCCGCAAGACTGCGCTGTTCGTTCTGGGTGTGGTCATGATTGCCCTGGCTGTGCTCAGCGCCCTGTCGTTTGGCTATGTTGAAGGCCTGACCTCATTCACGCAGTATGCCGGTCAGTCGAAGTCGTTTTTCGATATCATTTATGACGTATTTTATGAAACGATTCTGCCGCTGAATGGATTCTTAATCTGTATCTTCGTGATTTATCGCTGGAAGAAAGCCAATTTTAACCGTGCGCTGGAAGAGGGCGCAGACGGGTACAAGGGCACATGGTTTGAAAGGTACGTCGATGTATCGGTCGGAACCTTCATTCCCGCCATTCTGCTGGTGATTTTCATCAACACCGTCGCCGTTAAATATTTTGGTGTCAGCCTGTTCGGCTAGGCACGCGGTTGACACCGGCGCCGGCGTAGCCCGGCGCCGCCGCTATACCATCACGTCATATCATACGGGCTGGGGTACGCCAGTGTCATTGACAGGGTCTCAAGCGTCGCTGTGGGATCTACACATTTACCCGTTGGCACTGCGTCGGTGTCTGAGAATATAGGTTCAGGCAACTGCATAGCGCGTGCAATCGCCGGATAGTACTCTCCACGCTTTGGGTGGTCGGTGGCCGCTAAATGCAGTGCACGGCAAACCGGGCCAATCCCGGCAAGACGGCGGATAGCCTGTATCACGTCATCGATGTATACCAGGTTGACGACTTTATTGCCTGCCTCTAAGGTTTTGCCTGCCAGAAATTTTACCGGGTGCCGGTCAGGCCCCACCAGACCTGCCAGTCGCAGAATACTGAAGTGATCAGGCAATGTCTGTGTCACCATCGCTTCTACTTTGCAGTTTGCCTCTGCTGATGGCGTATCTGGGCAAAGTGGACTGCGTTCTGTCACCGTTCCCTCGCCATCAGCGCCGTAAACGGACGTTGTGCTGATAAAGATAACGTGTGCGGGCCCCGCTGTGGCTATGGCTTCTGTTAAGTCTGCCATGTCCTGTAGGTATGTTGTGTGCTCGGTGGCTTTTCGCCCGGCAGGAATATTCAGAATGACAACCGCGTCTTTAGCTGCCTTTGCCACCTCACTGGCGTCATCACCCAGACTAAACGGTATTGCCTGGATGCCGCGCGTGCGCAGTGAGTTCGCTTTTTCCTGTGAGCGGGTTGTACCGCTGATGCTGGCCTCCGTGCTGATGGCCGAAGACAGGTGTTGCCCCAGCCAGCCGTGACCGCAAATGAGAAAAGGAGTATGCATAAAAAAGCCTGTTACCTGACGATTGCCGGGTAACAGGCTAGCACGAGGGGATAGGCTTTACATCTTTGACGGGCGGTAATTAATGTCCATCATGTCGAGGTCTTCAAGACCTGGAATAGTGCGCTGCATCTCGTTTTCTGCTTCCTCTGCTTTTGCCAGCACGGCGCACAGCTGTTCGGCTTTGTCCTCAAGCTGGAGTGCCTGCGCTTCAACACGTTGTTCAATGGTGTCACCGAAGCGCTCCATTTTCTCTTCAAAGGCTGCCATATCGCCGCCTTCCCACAGCATTTGGGTGCCCAGGGCGATGAGTATTTTACCCATTGACTGACTGATCGCTGACTCCATGCGCTGTTCAAACTGCGACTCCCAGCCGCCTTCCAGCCATTCGTTTTCTTCCAGCTCCCGGGTACTGATGCGGATATTGCCGTCAGCGTCATAAAACGCGCGGTCCATCTCTTCGGACATTTCTGTAAACAGATCGTCAAACTCCATGGTCACGTCATTATCGGCACCGAAAAGCTCGGAAAATACATCGTTAATGGTGGTGCTGGCAAGCGCAATACCGTCAGCAGCAATACTCAGTGACATTGGGATGGCTTCATCCACATGCTGGTAATACTGGCTTACCCATCGTTGTTGCTCCGCATTAAGCGACTGCACCTGGTTGTTGATGGTGAGCGTGTGATCCTGAGAGATTGTCATTACGCTGCCATTTTCCATATCAACGGTGAGCAGACCTTTGTGGTATTCAACGTTACCGTCCAGGTTGATATTGCAGTTGTCATGGGCCAGCGCCTGTGATGCGACCGATAAACCGATTAACGATACCGCTGTGCTTACAATGCGTTTCATAATGTCCTCGAATATGTCTCGTCGTAGTCTCGGTACTTTCAGCAAACGGCAGGCCAAAATTTAAAAGTTATAGAAAACAATGGGTTGAGTTTTCTCTGTGCCATGTGATGTGATTATTTTTCGACACTGAGTAGCGAAAGACTTAACAAAATAGTCAAATTGACCAAGATCAAAACGTATGCATTTTATTTCACAGAATGCTACAGAGACTTCGCATTTCTCTGCGTTTTAGGCATAATACGCGCAATGACGCATAGGGGGTATTTAATAATGGCTGACTGGATTAATGCAATCATGTTCGGCGTAGCGCTGGTCGCATTTACGCTGGGTCTGAGCAGTATCATCATGGGCTTCATGTCGTCTGCAGAAGGCAGCAAAGGCATGCAGGAAAAAATTGAATATGGCTTTTTCGGGGTATCCGGTCTGGTTGTATTTCTGATGATGGGCTACGCTCTCGCATAACTCAAAAAAAGGCGCTAAGGCGCCTTTTTTATTAATCTGCGCTGCCAGATGGCAGTGTGTTTCTGGTTAGCAGGTCGAGATGGCCGTCGCGCTGGTAGGCGCGTAATTCAAACTGCGGCAGCATAGCCATAATATGGTCAAACACATCTGCCTGAACTTTCTCGTATTCTGTCCATTCCTGTTTCGCACTGAAACAGTAGATCTCGAGCGGTAATCCCAGTTCGGTGGGAGGCAACTGACGCACCATCAGGGTCATATCATGATTGATAGCGGGATGTCTGCGGAGATAGGCTTCCAGATAGGCTCTGAATGTACCAATATTGGTCAGGCGACGACTATTGAGCAAATCAGACGCGTCAATGTCATTGTCTTTGTGATAGGCCTGCAACTCTCTGACTTTATCCTGGATGTACGCTTTGATATGCCGGATTTCAGAGAAGTGGGTCAGCATCGCCTCGTCGCATAACCGGACTGAGTGTATGTCGATATTAATGGCGCGTTTGATACGCCGGCCGCCAGATTCCTGCATGCCGCGCCAGTTTTTGACCGCCTCGTTGGTCAGACTGTAGGTGGGCAGTGTTGAGATTGTTTTATCCCAGTTTTGCACTTTAACGTTGGTCAGGCCTATTTCAATGATTTCACCATCGACCTCGTATTTCGGCATTTGGATCCAGTCTCCGGTATTAAACATCCGGTTGGCGGCAATCTGTATTCCCGATACAAATCCCAAAATAGTGTCCCGAAAAATCAGTAGTAATACTGCGGCAATGGCGGTCAGTCCGGAAACAATAATCAGCGGGCTTTTATCAATAACCAGCGAAATACTCAGCAGGACCACCAGAATCGCAAGGATCAGCTTAATCACCTGAATAAAGCCGGTAATCGGTGCGCGTTTCGACATGGATGATGCGTTATACACATCTTCCAGCGTGCTGAGCAGGGCAAACACCGCAAGCAATGCCGTAAACAACATATACAGCATGGCACCCTTGGTCAGGACGGCATTCAGTAAGGGCGAGGAATGGATCAGTGCGGGGGTCAGTAAAACGATGCACAGTGCCGGCAGCAAGTGAAACAGTCGGCGAAAGAAGCCGTGTCGCAGCAGGCCGTCATCCCAGGTTGCTTCCGACCGTACTATCCATGCGGCAACCTGCGGGCGGATAAACAGCCGGGCGATGCCGTATACCAGCGCAGAAATTACCAGGATGGTAGTGACCGCGAGTACGTTGAACAGTACGCTGTCTTCCTGCAGTCCGGGCAGGGCTGTAGCAACCAGGTCAACAAAACCCTGGCGTACTGACGAGGTGAGCTGTTCAGTTTCCATTTGCATTATTGCTCCAGCAATTGCGCGATGCGCGCGTCCTTGTTTGTCCAGTGTGTATTGAGCCAGCTCTGGAAATACTGACGCATATCATCGTCTGCGGCAGGCTCGTCGCCGGCTCTGTCGGGTACCGACAACACATTCACGTCGACCACGATGCGTTTCATCTGCCCGCTAAGCATGGCCAGCATCGGATGATCCGCGTTGTCGGGGTACAACAATGAAATATCCAGCACATTGGTAAATAAATCACCCATGACCGCCAGTGTGAAGGCGACACCACCTGCCTTGGGGGGCAGAAGATGACGAAACGGACTGGCTTTCATGCGATGCTTTTCAGGCGTGAAACGTGTGCCCTCAACAAAGTTAATCACGGTGGTCGGTGTGGTTTTGAATTTCTCGCAATAAGCGCGGGTGGTTTCCAGATCTTTACCTTTCCTTTCCGGATGCTTCTGAAGATAAGCACGGCTGTAGCGACGCATAAACGGCATATCAAGTGCCCATGCGCCAAGACCAACAAAGGGCATCCAGATAAGTTCCTGCTTGAGAAAGAATTTGGGCGCCGGGATCCGCGTTGCCGCAAATTCAATCAGCAGGATGATATCAAGATAACTCAGGTGGTTAGCAATGATCAGGTACCAGTGTTCTTTGCTGAGTGTACCGTCAATCCGTATATCAAAAGACACCGGATTAAACAGCTGAATAAAGAACACGCTGCATTTTCCAAAACAAAACATGAAGAAATGCATCAGTGCCTGTAAAACCGTGCGAATTGCCTTTACCGGCAGGACCAGTTTAATCAGGCCAAACAGGATGATCAGCCCGCCCCACAGGGCCAGGTTCAGGATTTGCAGACAGGTATGAATAATGAAAATAAACGGTGACAACAACATTCTCATGACGGTGACTTCACTGCTTTCATCGTATCGAGTAACTGATCTTTTTGCGTCCAGCGCTCATTAAGCCATTGCTGGAATCGTGCGCGAGTTTCGGGATTGGAAAAATAATCGTCATTAAAAAAGCCCTGGCTGACAATGTCCTTAATCGGCGTGACCATGATATGAACATTAATGTTCTTCACTTTACCACAGACAAAATCCCAGAATGAGGGCACTCCGCCCGGGTAGTCGATAGTCACATCAATCAGCTTGTGAAGCTGATTTCCCATGGCTGACAGGACAAAAGCGACACCGCCAGCGCGTGGTTTGAGCTGATGTCTGAACGGGGAACCCTGGGCATCATGCTTTTGTTTTGAAAATCGCGTGCCCTCGACAAAATTCATAATGGAGACCGGTTTGTGACGAAACTTTTCACAGGCTTTGCGGGTGGTTTCCATATCTTTACCCTTCATATGCGGGTTTTTAGCCAGAAATGATTTGCTGTAGCGGCGCATAAACGGGAAATCGAGTGCCCACCAGGCCAGTCCCAGTACCGGTACCCAGATGAGTTCTTTCTTGAGGAAAAACTTCAAAAACGGAATTTTGCGGTTGAAAATCCGCTGAAGCACCAGAATATCCACCCATGACTGGTGATTCGCGGTAACCAGATACCAGTCCTTCGGTGTCAGTTGACTCAGGCCTTCGACCTGCCAGCGGGTATTGCTGGTCAGGCGCTGATTAAGGTTGTTGACGGCAATCCAGCTGGTGGCGCAGCCATCCAGAATATGCGAAATAAAGCGCCGCCATGGCGTTATCGGGATCAGTTTGAAGACTGAAAAAATGAAAATTGGGGTTGCCCAACACAGCGTGTTGAAAAAATAAATAGTTATCGAAATGGCACCAATAATGTGATGAATAATTGGCTTGATCATCGTACTCACCTCAGAAAATAGGCCGTTAGTGTAAACGATGTTGATCTAAAAACCGATACGCCGTTTACTGATTGATTAATCAAAATCACACGTAGGAGATGAAAATGCAGGGTAAAACCATCACGTGTAAGGCTGCAGTAGCGTGGGAAGCCGGCAAGCCTCTGTCAATTGAAACGGTTGAAGTGGCACCACCCAAAGCGGGCGAAGTGCGTATAAAGCTGCTTGCAACAGGCGTGTGCCATACCGATGCATTCACCCTGTCTGGTGAGGATCCGGAAGGTATTTTCCCAAGCATTCTCGGCCACGAGGGTGGCGGTATTGTCGAGTCAGTTGGTGAGGGGGTAACCAGTGTGAGTGTGGGCGATCATGTTATCCCGCTTTATACCCCGGAGTGCGGAGAGTGTAAGTTCTGTAAAAGCGGTAAAACCAACCTTTGCGGTAAGATTCGTGAAACTCAGGGTAAAGGTCTGATGCCGGATGGCACAACGCGTTTCAGTAAGGATGGTCAGCCCATCTATCACTACATGGGCACCTCGACGTTTTCTGAGTACACCGTATTACCTGAGATTTCGCTGGCCAAAGTCAACAAGGAAGCGCCGCTGGAGGAAGTTTGTCTGCTCGGCTGTGGCGTGACCACCGGTATGGGCGCGGTACTGAACACGGCGAAAGTTGAAGAAGGGGCATCCGTCGCTGTATTCGGGCTGGGTGGTATTGGTCTGTCGGCCATTATTGGCGCAGTTATGGCAAAAGCGGGACGTATTATCGCTATTGATATTAACCCGGATAAGTTCGAACTGGCGAAACAGCTGGGTGCGACCGACGTGATCAACCCGAAAGATTATGACAAGCCTATCCAGGAAGTCATCGTTGAACTGACTGACGGTGGCGTCGACTATTCCTTTGAATGTATCGGTAACGTCAACGTGATGCGCTCTGCGCTGGAATGCTGTCACAAAGGATGGGGTGAATCGGTCATCATCGGTGTTGCCGGTGCTGGTCAGGAAATTTCAACACGACCTTTCCAACTGGTGACCGGACGTGTCTGGCGCGGTACGGCATTTGGTGGCGTGAAGGGCAGAAGCCAGCTTCCTGGCATTGTTGAGCAGTACCTGAATGGCGAGATCCCGCTTAAAACGTTTATTACACATACCATGCCGCTTGAAGCGATCAATGAGGCCTTCGACCTGATGCATGAAGGTAAGAGCATCCGTAGCGTTATCTATTACGACCAAGCGGAGGGATAATGGAACTGCTGAGTGAAAATAAAGTCTTCGGTGGCTGGCACCGGCGCTATCAGCATCAGTCTGAGGCCACCCGGTGCCAGATGACCTTTGCGGTTTATCTGCCACCGTTTGCCTCGAAGGAAAATCCTGTACCTGTGCTTTACTGGCTCTCAGGGCTGACCTGTACCGATGAGAACTTTATGCAAAAAGCGGGTGCCATGAAACTGGCGGCCAAGCTTGGAATGGCGATTGTTGCGCCCGACACGTCGCCGCGCGGTGAAGGGGTAGCGGATGCGCCTGACGGTGCCTATGACCTTGGACTGGGTGCCGGGTTTTATGTCAATGCCACGCAGGCACCCTATGCACAGCACTACCAGATGTATTCCTACATTACCGAAGAATTACCGGCGCTGATTGAATCGTCATTGCCGGTAACCCGGGAACGTGCAATCAGTGGCCACTCGATGGGAGGACATGGCGCACTGGTAATTGGTCTGAGAAACCCTAATCGCTATGTCTCAGTATCGGCGTTCAGCCCGATATCTAATCCGTCAGATTGTCCGTGGGGCAAAAAGGCGCTGTCAGCCTATCTGGGCGATGACCAGGCGGTGTGGGCACAGTATGATGCTGCGCTGTTGCTGGCTGAGCACAAGCATGAGATCCCGCTGTTGGTTGAACAGGGGACGAGCGATCAGTTTCTGCACGAACAGCTTAAACCGGAAGCGCTGCTCAGTGCCGCACAGAAGTCAGACACTCAGCTGACGCTGAATATGCATGACGGCTATGATCACAGCTACTATTTTATTGCCAGCTTTATTGATGAGCATCTCGAGTACCATGCCGCCCATCTTGGTCTGATTTAAGCGCGTGGTGCAATCTGTTAAAAGCCGTCCTGATGACGGCTTTTTTATTATGTCTTGTATAAAATATGCGCATTCACATCGTGTTTAATGATGGTATAATCCGCGCCCGCGTGACCTGCGCACCCCATTTGCACCAATCAGAGGACCGTTGTTTTGCCTGCTATTGATCATCACCGCCGTTTTTCCGTTGCGCCAATGCTCGACTGGACAGATCGTCACTGCCGTTATTTTTTGCGTCAGTTGTCCTCACAGGCGCTGCTGTATACGGAAATGGTGACCACGGGGGCGCTGATTTACGGGAAGGGTGATTACCTGGCGTTTAACGACGAGGAGCACCCTGTCGCGTTACAGCTTGGCGGCAGCGATCCGTCAGATATGGCGCGTTGTGCCGAAATGGCGCAGGCGCGGGGTTACGACGAGGTCAACATTAATGTTGGATGTCCGTCTGACCGCGTAAAAAACGGACGCTTTGGTGCCTGTCTGATGGCAGAGCCTGATGTAGTCGCAGCCTGTGTTACGGCAATGCAAAATGCAGTCGATATTCCGGTTACGGTCAAATGCCGTATTGGCATTGACGATATGGATGAAGACAGTGATTTCGCCCATTTTATCTCAGTGGTTGCAGATGCCGGTTGCGACACGTTTATTGTGCATGCCCGCAAAGCCTGGCTACAGGGGTTAAGTCCCAAAGAAAATCGTGAAATTCCACCGCTCAATTACCCTCGGGTACATGCCCTCAAGGCGGCGCGCCCCGATTTACACATCAGTATCAATGGGGGACTGACAACCCTGGAAGCGATGACAACGCAACTTTCACACGTGGACGGCGTAATGGTTGGCAGAGAAGCATACGGCAATCCGTATCTGCTCGCTGATGTCGATAGTGCACTGTTCAGGATGACTGAGGCAGTTAAACCGGCTCGTCGTGACGTCGTGCTGGCCATGCAGTCCTACATTGAACGTCAGACTGAACAGGGCTTCCGACCCTGGCATGTCGCCAGACATATGCTGGGTCTTTACCAGGGGCAGCCTGGAGGCCGCATCTGGCGGCGTTATCTCAGTCAGAACGGGACCGGAAGAAACCCGGATCCGGACTTGCTGATGAATGCTCTGGATGCTGTCGAATCGGCACAAAAAGAAGTGAGTGCGTTTCAGGCTTCGAAAGTTGGTTGAAAGCGCTATTACTGTGGTCAAATATACCAATTTTTAATTTTGTGATGCTGGTGTAATTATCTTATTTTTTCTTTGGTATTTTAAAAATATAATTAAAACAATAGGTTAAATTAAATTTCAAAGCTGGCACAGCTCTCGCAATCCCTGTTGGTAAGTTAGTGACATGGTGTTACTGACGATACCAAGAGGGTAACCACATGAAAGCTTCATCACTTATTTTGTTGTCTACACTGGCACTTGGCACAGTCAGTACTCAGGTCAATGCGCAGGAATCCGCACTGGAAAACCTGCTTGGTAAACTGGTTAGCCAGGCCGTTGCAATGACTACTGCAGAACTGGAAAACAATGCCAGAACGCTGGTGGCGAATACCAGCCACATGTTTGAACTGGAATCCAGCACGGTAGCGACGCGCGTCAGTGTTACCGATATTGTTGCTGAGAAAAACGAGGAAGATGAAACGGATGCAGGTGAGTAGATACTATGGCTGCGCCGCTGAGTCTGTTATTTGTTTTGTTGATTCCTGTGATCTCTTTTGCTGTTGCCGCGTTAGTCTTTGCCAGCAGTAGAGTGCATAGCACGCTAAAAAAGCAGTCGCAAAAGTTCCGTTCTACACAATCCTTCCAGATAAGCAGATAACCGCACACGTTATCTGCTTTTTTTTGTCTTCCTTTTATCCCTGTCACTGTGATTCTTATACCGGCCTGTTGCGCCTGAAAATTGCCAATAGTCATTTTGGCTACCGGCGTGGTCAAAATGACCAAATAATCATCCCATGCTTTTTAGTGTTACCGCTTATTTGTGCTAGAGAATTAAAAAATCATTATAAAACAATTGGTTAAAAGTTGGCATGCCAATTGTAAAAGTCTTGGTAACTGTTCCATAAGACGACACTTGAGGAGAACGACATGGGCATGTTTTCAAGAATGAGCGATATCGTACAGGCGAATATCAACGCAATGCTGGATAAGGCAGAAGATCCTGAAAAAGTGATTCGTCTGATTATTCAGGAAATGGAAGAGACCCTGGTTGAGATCAGATCGCAGGCCGCCAGCTATCTTGCAGAGCAAAAGCACATTGACCGTAACCTGGCGCGTTGTGAAAAAGAAAAAGCAACCTGGCAGGAAAAAGCAGAGCTGGCATTGGACAGAGGACGTGAGGAACTTGCCAGAGCAGCACTGACCGAAAAGCAAAAGTATGTTGGTAAAGCCGAAGAACTGGCAAATCAGCGCGCGCACTACAGTGAGCTGCTTGAGAAAATTCAGGAAGATACCGGTCGTTTACAGGCCAAACTGGCAGAAGCGAAGGCAAAGCAAAAAAGCCTGGTAACGCGCAAGCAATCGGCGTCAGTACGCCTGAAAGCCCGCGAAGTCGAACACAGCAACAAAATAAACGATGCAATGCAGCGGTTCGAACAGTATGAGCAGCGTATTGATTACCTGGAATCACAGGTTGACGCCTACGACTATGTTGGCAAGCCAGCGACAGAACAGGATTCGCTGACTGCACAGTTCGCGGCACTGGAAAGTAATGATGCCGTTGAAAAGGAACTTGAGGCACTGAAAAAGAAACGTGCAGCTTAACGGCTGCACTGTCTCTGACCAACTTATTACAGTGGGAGAATGAACATGAACGTACCTACAGATAAGCGAATTTACCGTGATGTTGAACGTGGCGTTATTGCAGGCGTCTGTGCCGGCGTAGCGCGGTATCTTGAAGTGGACAGTGTCTGGGTGCGCGCGGCAGCCGTATTTGCAGCGTTTATGCTACCCGGTATCACCTTGCTTGCTTACCTGGCCGCCGTATTTTTGCTGCCCCGCTGGTCCTTCTGACCAAAGCAGGGTCACAGTATCGGCACCACTAACGTTTTTATCAGGCGGGAGTCATCATGAAAAACCTATTTATCGCACTGCTCATTGGCATCATTCTGATAAACGGATTAGGTGCTCTGGCAGACAACATTTTTGACATGCATATTGTGATGGCGGATGACCTGCTAAACCCGTTAGAGAGTGTGCTGGTGATGAGTGGCGTTGCCGTTGTTCTGGTTATCGTGGGGTTTATCATTGCAATTAGCCTGGCAGGCGCACTGTTTATCGGTTTATTTGCGGGTATGATTGCACTGCTGGCGGTCGGGATCAGTGCGTTTTGGCCTCTGTTACTGGTTATCGGTTGTATTGCGCTGGTGCAGCACAGGCGTTCAGCAACAGCACATTAATCCTGAACACCCTCCATCAAGTATCGTATTTGATATGCTATTGTTATTCCATGCCGGTGCCGTCGCACCGGCAATTTTGTCAGACAGAGGAAAGTTGCATTCATGACGAAACCATCTTTTAGTGCGAAGTGGATATGGTCGGCCGCCCTGGTGCTGGTCATTGTTTTTTGGCTTATTGGTGTAGTGTGGAGCTTTGAACCAGACACCTTCGATGTGAATGAAAAGGCCCAGGCCGCCGCCACGGACTTTCAGGCCCGTGATGTCGCAGGTTTTACGATGACAACCGCCATGATTGAAGTGGCTGAAACCCTGATGACCAAGCCTGGCGGTTATCTGTCAAACGATGTTACACCACCGAGCCTGTTTCTCGATAATATGCCGGCATGGGAGTTTGGTGTGCTGGAAATGGTCAGAGACCTGACCTACTCCATGCGCAAAGATCTCAGCCGGTCGCAGTCCCAGTCTGTCGAGAACCCGTTACTGACCAAGGCGCAGCCACAGTTCAATATGAACCACCGCAGCTGGTTGTTTCCTTCTGCTGAGTCCTATTACAAAGATGGCATTGAGTTTATTAAAGAGTACCGGGCACAGCTTAGTAATCAAAGCAACAGCGATAGCCAGTTCTATACCCGCGCAGACAATTTACGTGAATGGCTGAAACAGGTTGAAAAGCGCCTCGGTAGTTATTCTCAGCGTCTCAGTGCCAGTGTCGCATCGGCGAAGATTAACACTGACCTGGCGGGCGATAAACAGGCGCGCCAGTCAACCCCGACAGCATCACAGCGTATTGTCAAAACCAGCTGGTGGAAGCTGGATGACAACTTTTATGAGGCGCGCGGAGCAACCTGGGCACTGCTACACTTTCTGAAGGCGGTGGAAACCGATTTTGCGGATGTACTGGAAGATAAAAATGCCAGAGTCAGTCTGCAGCAAATCATTCGTGAACTCGAGGCTACCCAGCAGACGGTATACAGCCCGCTCATTCTGAATGGAAGTGGTTTTGGTATGCTTGCTAATCACTCGTTAGTAATGGCGAACTATATTTCACGTGCGAACGCTGCTCTAATAGAGCTGACTGAACTACTTAATCAAGGATAACTATGAAAAAGCTCATTCTTGCTGCACTGCTTGGCAGTGCATTTTCACTCTCTTCAGCACACGCAGATACCGTATTGGGTGTGTATGCAGGGGCTCAGGGCTGGGATACCTCAACCAGCGGCGGGTTTGCAAGTAATAATGACGCGGCTGACTTTAATTTTAAAGACCAGACAACCGGTGTGTTTTACATCGCATTTGAACATCCGGTGCCATTTATTCCGAACCTGAAGGTAAATCACACCACACTGGATACCAATGGCCTGACGACACTCAGTACCGACGTTGAATTCGAAGGCGTCACCTACACGGCAAGTACCGAAGTCAATGCCTTGTCTGACATAACGTCGACAGATTTTATTCTGTACTATGAATTGTTCGATAATGATGTGGTCAGTTTTGATGTGGGTCTGAACGGAAAATATATCGATGGCACGATGATGCTGGAGGATACGCAGACCAATGAGAGCGCCACCGGGGACTTCTCCGGCATCATTCCGATGCTGTATTCGCGTGTTCAGGTAGGTATTCCGTTTTCTGGGCTGTCTGCTTACGCTGAGGGCAGCTACCTGTCATTTGACGGTCATTCACTGAGTGATTATCAGGTCGCGCTGGCCTATTCATTTATTGAGAGCATGGCGGTCGATATGACAGTGCAACTGGGATACCGGAATATTGAAATAGATATCGAAGATCTCGACGACATTTATGCCAACATGGAATTTGATGGTGTATTTGCCGGTTTGGAAGTCCATTTTTAAACACTAAGTACGTTAAGTAATAAAAAAGTTTTATTTATTCTTTTCGTATCACTCTCAAACTCGTTAGCCTTACACCATCGCAATAAGGCTAACGAGTTATGTCACAGAATCCATCCAACACCTATGCACCAGGCAATATCCTGGATGAGCAACAGTGGAACGCTATTACTAAGGCGCTGTCCGGATTAAACAGTCAGCAACTGACCTGGGTCAGTGGTTACGCCGCGGGTCTGGCAGCCGGTGGTGTGCCTGCCGGTGAAGCGTCGCCGCAGGCAGGTGAAGGGAAACAATCGCATCTTACTATCCTTTACGGGTCGCAAACCGGTAATGCTAAGGCGCTGGCTCAGCAAATGCAGGCACAGGCCGATGCGGCGGGTATTCACAGCAAACTGGTCAGTATGGCCGATTACAAACCGCGTCAGCTCAAACAGGAAACGCATGTGGCTGTATTCGTCAGTACCCATGGGGAAGGCGATGCACCGGATGATGCAATAGAACTGCATGAGTTTTTGGGAAGCAAAAAAGCGCCGAAATTACCTGCGCTGAAATACGCGGTACTGGGGCTGGGGGATTCCAGTTATGAGTTTTTCTGCCAGACCGGCAAGGATTTCGATTCGCGCTTGGCCAGTGCCGGTGCGACAGCCATCATCGGTCGTGCAGACTGTGATGTTGATTATGAAGACCAGGCAAAACGCTGGAGCGAAAGTGTACTAAAAGCCATCGCGGACGATTTTACGTCCGCGACCGGCGCCGCTGTTGCGACGCGGACAGGCGCGGCGGTGACAACGGCCACGCAAACGTACACCAAGAAAGCGCCGTTTAAGGCGTCACTGCTGACATCGCAAAAAATCACAGGGCGAGATTCGGTTAAAGATATCCGCCATATCGAAATTGATTTGTCTGACTCTGGGATCCAATATCAGCCGGGCGATGCACTGGGTGTCTGGTTCAAAAACGCGCCGTCACTGGTCGAGGCTTTCCTGACCACGTTGTCATTGAACGGCGATGAAACCGTGACAGTGCAGGATACGTCGATGACCCTGCGCGAGGCGTTGACGTCCAGGCTGGAGCTAACCCTAAGCTACCCGACTTTCGTGAAGACCTATCAGGCAGCCACGCAGTCAGAAGCGCTTGCTGCACTGCTGGCTGACAAAGCAAAGCTGAGAACCTATCTTGAGTCGCGTCAGATTATTGATGTCGTCCGTGACCACCCTGGCGCAATCTCTGCCCAGCAACTGGTGGATGCGCTGCGACCATTGACGCCACGTTTGTATTCTATCGCATCCAGTCAGCGTGAAGTTGAGGAAGAGGTTCATCTGACGGTGGCGCATGTCGATTATCAGGCATTTGGATACCGTCACCAGGGCGGGGCATCCGGTTTCCTCTGCGAATATCTGGAAGACGATGCAGAGGTGGAAGTGTATGTGGAAGCAAACAACAACTTCCGCTTGCCTGATAACCCTGCTACGCCGGTCATCATGGTCGGCCCGGGAACCGGCATCGCACCATTCCGCGCCTTTTTGCAGGAACGTGATGCGCAGGAAGCAGAAGGTAAAAACTGGCTGTTTTTCGGTAACCCACACTTTACTCAGGACTTTCTGTACCAGGTTGAAATTCAGGACTATGTTAAGCGCGGCGTGCTTGATCGTGTATCACTGGCATTTTCCCGCGATCAGCAGGACAAAATCTATGTGCAGCACCGATTGCTTGAGCAGGGCAAAGAGGTCTATGACTGGCTCGAAGCCGGTGCCCACTTTTATGTCTGTGGCGACGCCATGCACATGGCAAAAGATGTAGAGAATGCCCTGATTGAGATCATCAAAACACACGGCAAAAAAGATGAAAAAGCGGCGAAAGCGTATGTTGTTGAGCTGCGCAAGGCAAAACGATATCAGAAGGATGTGTACTGATGAGTAATGAAAACACACCATTTATTGTCGAAGGTCCGCTGGCCGACAACGAAAGAATTAAGCGTGAAAGCCGTCATTTGCGGGGCACCATCGAGGCGGATCTGAACGACTCGCTGACCGGCGGATTTAATGGCGACAATTTTCAGCTTATCCGCTTTCACGGCATGTATCAGCAGGATGATCGCGATATTCGCGCAGAGCGCGCTAAACAAAAGCTGGAGCCGCTGCACAACGTTATGTTGCGTGCGCGCTTGCCCGGCGGTGTGATAACGCCCGAACAGTGGCTGGTTATCGACAAGTTTGCCAATGACCACTCCCTGTACGGCAGTATTCGTCTGACTACCCGCCAGACGTTTCAGTTTCATGGTGTGTTAAAACCCGACATTAAACTTATGCACCAGACGCTGAACAAGGCGGGGATCGACTCGATCGCGACAGCCGGTGATGTCAATCGTAATGTTCTGTGCACGTCTAATCCGGTTGAGTCGGAAGTTCACGTTGAGGCATTCGAGTGGGCAAAAAAAATCAGTGAACATCTGCTGCCGAAAACCAGAGCGTACGCGGAAATCTGGCTCGACGGTGAAAAAGTAGAAAGTACGGAAGACAACGTTGAACCCATTCTGGGTGATACCTATTTGCCACGGAAGTTTAAAACAACCGTGGTGATCCCACCGCAAAATGATGTGGATGTGCATGCCAACGATCTGAATTTTGTTGCCATTGCTGAAAATGGCAGTCTGATTGGTTTTAACGTACTGGTTGGTGGTGGCCTTGCGATGACGCATGGGGATACCAGTACCTACCCCCGTAAAGCCACAGATTTCGGGTTTATAAGTCTGGATAACACGCTGGCAGTAGCAGAAGCCGTCGTGACCACACAACGTGACTGGGGTAACCGGGTAAACCGGAAAAATGCCAAGACCAAGTACACGCTTGAGCGTGTAGGGGTTGAAAACTTTAAAGCAGAAGTGGAAAAGCGCGCGGGTATCACCTTTGCGCCCAGCAAGCCCTACGAGTTCACAGGCCGGGGAGACCGGTTTGGCTGGGTTGAAGGTATCGACGGCAAATATCACTTAACCCTGTTTATTGAAAACGGTCGCATCCTGGATTATCCGGGTAAGCCGCTGAAAACGGGCTGTGCGGAAATTGCTAAAGTACACCAGGGCGATTTTCGACTGACCGCGAATCAAAACCTGATTATTGCTGGCGTGCCAGCAGAACAAAAACAGCAGATTGAAGCGTTGGCAAGACAGTATGGCCTGCTACAAGACGATATTTCAGCACAGCGTAAAGATTCGATGGCCTGTGTTTCTCTGCCAACCTGTCCGCTAGCGATGGCAGAAGCAGAGCGTTATCTCCCTGATGCGGTTACAGACCTGGAAGCGTTGCTGAAAAAGCACAGCGTCGCGACGGACAGCATTATCTTCAGGGTGACTGGTTGTCCGAACGGATGCGGCAGGGCAATGCTGGCGGAAGTGGGACTGGTAGGCAAAGGCCCGGGTAAATATAACCTGCATCTGGGGGGCAACCGCGAAGGTACGCGTATTCCACGGATGTACCGCGAAAACATCGGCCACGATGAGATTATGCAGATTCTGGATGAGCTGATTGGCCGCTGGGCGTCTGAGCGTGAAGCCTCGGAAGGCTTTGGCGACTTTGTCATCCGCAACAATATTGTGAAACCGGTAATTGATTCGGCAAGAGACTTTTATGACTAGTTCTGCTCAAAGCGTGCTACAAAATACACCGCAACTGCTTAGCGATGCAGACTTGCGTGAGGCGAATGTCATGCTGGAAAGCATGACCGCAGCGCAGCGGGTTGAGTGGGCCCTGTCCAATCTTCCTGGTACGCACATCATGTCATCCAGTTTTGGCGCGCAGTCGGCAGCCATGTTGCATTTACTGACGCAGGCCAGGCCGGATATTCCGGTCGTCTTAACGGATACCGGGTATTTATTTCCTGAAACCTATCGTTTTATTGATGACATGACCGAAAAGCTGGGTCTTAACCTGCACGTTTATCGTGCGGAATTGTCGTCAGCGTGGCAGGAAGCCCGCTTTGGCAGGTTGTGGGAAAAGGGGCTGGAAGGAATAGAGCAGTATAACCGTATGAATAAAGTCGCCCCAATGCAGCGGGCGCTCAATGACCTGAAAGCTGGCACATGGTTTGCCGGCTTGCGCCGAAGTCAGTCTGATTCGCGGGAAAAGCTGCCGGTACTGCAGCGCAGCGGTCAGCAAATCAAGGTATACCCGATCATCGACTGGACCAATAAGGATTTACACTATTACCTGAAGGAGCACGGGTTACCGTATCACCCGTTGTGGGATGAGGGTTATGTGTCTATTGGCGACTGGCACACTACCCGGGCGCTGCAGGAAGGAATGAGTGAGCAGGATACGCGCTTTTTCGGTCTTAAGCGCGAATGTGGCCTGCACGAATTTGGTGACGGTATCTGATCTGACCCTCAGGCCTCGATACGAAACGGGCCATTGAGCACCGCTTTGATGGCCTGAAGATAATCCCTGTTGTCGAGTCTGCCCACCAGTCTCGACAGTTCTGCCCCGGTGGGAGTGAATTTATAATATACCAGCGCAACGCCAGCCCGCTGTGATATCAGGGTAAAGCTCTGTTGCCCGCATCGCCAGTGGCTTCGATGCCCCTGATGGTACTCACCGCTTTCAATTTCACTGGCATACAGCAGCTTCATATCCTGTAGTGCCAGCAGGTCAGGATAAGACAGGCCGAACGAGGCAATGCTTAGCTGCTCAGGAACCGGCTTTCTTAACATCGTCAGCAGGCCTTTTCTTACGTGATACCCGACCAGGATCCTGGGGACAGTGTCGCCGGTTCTGCGACTTGCCAGCGATACCGCTTTGCTGAACAGCGTTGCATCCCTGTGTGTCAGTGACTCCAGCGTTTGCAGACTGCGCCGGGAAAAGCTGCCGGGGTGACTGACCTCTACAGCGAAGATCTTGCCCCACAATTCCTGCATGGCCGGTGAATGGATGTTTTCTGCCATCGAACAAAATGCGAAAAACCAGTCGGGATCGACATTTTCTGACTGCGTATCACTCACACTGACATTTACTGCTATATTTAGGATGGCCTGCAGATTGGCTATTTTCTGCATCTCGCGTATCTGACGTCGTCGCTCAGTCACCTGGCGGCGCGATGCGTTGTCACTGGCTGACAGCGTTGGCGAAATACCGACACGCGCGAAGAGTGATACCATTCTGTCTTTAGCACTGCTGGCGGAACGTGAAGACGAAGCGGCCTGTGCGTCGTCTTTTTTTGTCGCCTCAGTGGGTTTTTCCGGAGGCGAGTTAAGTCTGCTAAGTTCACTTGCCAGTGAGCCAGGGGTAATCTTCATAAAACTGCAGTACGCGTAAGTTGATAAAAGCCCCTCTGTCAACCATGTTAAGTGCACTATTCAAGTAGACTTAGCGCCGTGGGGCTGGTACAACAGGGCTACATGGAGCTTACACTATTGCACTGTGGTATTCACAATGCAATTTCTGAAATGTATCGGTCAGTGAAACAGGTAGTGAGGGCAAATCGGAGTATGTCGGGAACGGATTACGAAAATGATGAACTAGTGTTCCAGGATGAGGACAATTTCAAAGAGATTAGTCCCAGAAGCTACAAGTCCTGGAATATCCTCATTGTCGATGATGATGAGGAGATACATACGGTAACCCGCCTTGCCCTGACGGACCTTATTATCAATGACCGCCAGCTCAATTTTCTGCATGCCTATTCCGGCTCACAGGCGAAAGAGATCCTGCATGAGTATGGCAGTCAGATAGCCATTATCCTTCTTGATGTTGTTATGGAAACGGACGATGCCGGTTTCGATGTTGTACGATACATTCGCGAAGACATGGCACTTCAGGAACCACGCATTATTCTTCGTACCGGTCAGCCAGGCTACGCGCCGGAAGAAGAAGTCATCAAGAACTATGACATCAACGACTATAAAACCAAAACTGAACTGACCCGGGGGCGTCTGCTGACCACGGTCATTGCGTCTATCCGGTCTTATCAGCAAATTGTGACCATCAATCAGAATCGCTACGGACTGGAAAAGATTATTGCCTCGTCAGCCAACCTGTTCGAAGAGCATTCGGTGAAAGGCTTCTGTGAAGGGGTAGTAACACAAATTAGTTCGCTGATTGGCCTTGATGCAGAAGGGCTGCTGTGCGCGCGCGCGGGGTCAGTGCTGGATCGTGATGATGACGGCGTCTATGTACTTGGGGCCGCCGGCGATTTTGCCGACTATATCAATGATCCGATTGATGCCATCAAAAACGATGAAATTATTGAGCAGGTAAATCGTTGCCTGAAGCAGAAACGGCATATTTTTGAAACCGACTCGTCGGTGCTGTATATCAACAGAGCCGGCTTTGAAGCCGCGGTTTACATCAATATGATCAAGGAAGTCAGTGAGCTGGATAAGAGTCTGCTTGAAGTCTTTTTGTCCAGTATTTCGGTTGGCTACGAAAACGTAAATCTGTTTCATGAGTTACGTAATGCCGCATTCAGAGACTGGCTGACCCGCCTGCCAAACCGTAATGAGTTTATCAATATGCTTGATAAACCACATATGTACGGGGCTGAACAGGCGAGTGTCGCGCTAATCGACATTAATCATTTCTCAGACATTAATGATGGCCTGGGTCAGGAAGCCGGTAACGAATTGCTGCGCGCTGTCGGACACCGGATAGAAAATCACTTCTCCTCAGGGGTGCGTAAAGGCAGGATCGGGGCCGATGTGTTTGGCCTGATTGGCGCTGAAGACGAGGTGAATCCTGAAAACATTAATAAGATGTTCCAGTCGTCATTCCAGGTCGGCGATCATACGCTGCCCGTGAATGTAACTATTGGTCTTTGTCGCCTCGATAAAACCAAGAAAATTGGTATAGAACTGCTTAAGCGGACCAATATTGCGCTGAATCGTGCGAAAAAGAATATTGCCGACAACTTTGAGTATTTTGCCAAAGACATCGAAGACAAAACTACCTGGCGACTGAATATGATTCGTCGCCTGAGAAACGATTTTGGCGATCGGAAACTCCAGCTGTGGTTTCAGCCCCAGGTAGATCTGGTGAGCGAAAAAGTGGTGGGTATGGAAGGCCTGCTGCGCTGGCCTGATGGAGACGGCGGCTATATTTCTCCCGCAGAGTTCGTCCCCCTTGCTGAATATTCCGGCCTTATCGTTGATATAGGCCAATGGGTGCTTGAAGAGTCCTGCCGGCGCATTAAACAACTGAAGGACAGTGGTTATGGACACCTTCGCGTTGCGGTAAATATTTCGATTCCTCAGTTTCGTGATCGCCGCTTCGTCCAGCGGGTAATCGATGCGCTTAAGGCATTTGATTGTGATCCCAGCCGACTGGAGCTCGAAATAACCGAAAGCGTGGTCATGGATGAACCTCAAATTGTGGTTGATGCGTTGCGGGCGTTGAAAGAATACGGTGTCGCGATTGCCATTGATGACTTTGGCACCGGGTTCTCATCAATGAGTTACCTGCAGCAACTGCCACTCGACAGACTGAAAGTAGACCGCTCTTTTGTCAGCGATATAACGCCGGGTAAGAGCGCGGTGCTCGCCGAAACAATTGTTACCCTGGGCAACAAGCTCGGCTTACAAACCATTGCCGAAGGCGTCGAAAAACGTGAGCAGGCCAGTTATATGATTAAACTTGGCTGTGATGAGGCGCAAGGCTACCTGTTTGCCAGACCGATGCCGTTTGATGAACTGATGACGTTTTTAAACAGCCGCGAAGACTAATCTGACGGAAACAGGCGCTGTATACGCGCCTGTAAAGCAGGGAGCACCTCATCCGAAAACCAGGTATGACGAGCCAGCCACAGGTTGTTTCGTCCCGATGGATGGGGCAGCACCAGCACTGGATCCCGCGCGAAATCACAACGTTGTACCGCCTCTGTTAAGGTATGGCTTTCTGGTTGATAGTATTGCTGGGCATACCTTCCTACCAGAACAGTCAGCGCCGGAGATAGCTGAGCTAACAGCGCTGCATGCCAGGCTGGTGCGCACTCCTTGCGGGGTGGCGCGTCGGCTTTGTTCCTGTAACCCGGGAAACAAAACCCCATGGGGATCAACGCCACCTGCTGCTTGTCATAAAACAAGGCGTCTGTCATAGTTAACCAACTGCGCAAACGCTCGCCACTTTTGTCATTCCACGGTGTTGAAGTCTTGTGAGCCAGCAGTCCCGGAGCCTGGCCGATGATAACCAGCTTTGCGGTCCGGGACGCAGCAAACACAGGGTTCGGCGGGTAGGGCAGTGCACTCTTGCAGATCTGGCATTGCCTTATTCTTGCTTCCAGCGATGTAAACTTTTCAGCATTTTTTTCCATTATTTCACTCTTGTCATATTACTGTCATATTACTGTGATCCAGAATTGACTTGTGTGCGTTGTTAAAGTAAGGTTAAAGCAACAGTGACGCACTGTGTTTTTAAGGAGGCAAATCATGCGTAAAGTAGTACTTGGTCTGGCAATGCTGACCTCTTTCGGTATTGCGCATGCGGAATCTGGCTCAAATCAGCTTTTCGATTGCATGGATGCGAGTTCATTCGAAATGAATGATGAATGTATGGCTGACAAGATCAGCGCAAACGTTCATTACCGTAATGCACAAGATAAAATCCTTAATGTTGCCAGCGATAGTCAGGGTGACTATGCCATTGCAACGTTAACATTCGATCCAAAGAGAATGCAGATTGACATTGTAGCGCACAAAGACGCGCTTAATGCAATGAACCGACTTGCCGCACTGCGCGACAAGTAATAAAAAACCGGCAAGCGCCGGTTTTTTTATGCCCTTCAGAAAATCCGGTTAAGCCCGTTTATCGCTGCTACCCGATAGGCTTCTGCCATCGTGGGGTAATTGAATGTCGTGTTAACGAAGTATTCAATCGTATTGCCACCGTTTTCCTGCTGCATGATAGCCTGACCGATATGCACGATCTCTGATGCACGCTCTCCGAAACAGTGGATCCCCAGCACTTCCTTGGTTTCTCTGTGAAACAGAATTTTAAGGCTGCCCACTTCGGTGGACGCAATTTGTGCTCTGGCGAGATGTTTAAATTGCGCCCGTCCAACCTCATAAGGCACTTTGGCCTGAGTGAGTTCCTGCTCAGTTTTACCGACAGAGCTGATTTCAGGAATCGTATAAATACCGGTTGGAATGTCCTGAACAAGTGCGGAATGCGTCTGGCCATCCAGCATCGCCTGAGCGGCGAACCGACCCTGATTATACGCTGCAGAAGCCAGACTCGGATAGCCAATGACATCTCCTACCGCATAGATATTTTCTACCTCAGTCTGATAGTTCTCGTTAACATTTAATTGCCCGCGGCTATCCGCCTTCAGGCCGACTTTGCCCAGGTCGAGCATGTCGGTGTTACCGGTTCTGCCGTTGGCAAACAGCAGACAATCGGCTTTCATGCGCTTTCCGGATTCCAGGTTAAGTACCACGCAGTCGTCATGTCCTTCAACCGACGTGTAGGTTTCGTTGTGCCTTATCAGTACGCCGTTGTTCCAGAGGTGGTAGCTGAGTGCGTCTGAGATCTCGGCATCCAGAAAAGACAGCAGGCGATCACGCATATTCACCAGATCAACCTTCACGCCCATGCCGCGAAAGATACTGGCATACTCGGAACCGATCACCCCCGCACCATAAATGATGATCGATTTGGGATCATGATCCAGCGACAAAATAGTGTCTGAGTTGTAAATACGCGGATGGGAGAAATCGATGTCTTCAGGACAATACGGACGCGATCCTGTGGCCAGTGCAATCTGTCTGGCCGTGATGACATCCTTAGAACCGTCAGGTCGAACGACCTGAATAGTATGCGCGTCTACGAAACTCGCCACACCGTAGTACATAGTGACTCGGTTGCGGTCATAGAATGATGAGCGCAGTCGCGTCTGCTTACGAATAACCCCGCTGGCATGACGCATCATCTCGGCAAAAGTCAGGTTGCGACTGACGTGGCTGTCGGCGAACAGCGGCGAATTATTGTATTCAATTAAGCGGCTGACAGAGTGACGTAACGCCTTTGAGGGAATGGTACCCCAGTGCGTACATCCGCCACCGACGGCTTCATAGCGCTCGATGACAGCGACCTGTTTGCCCGATTTTGCCAGTTGCATGGCAACCCCTTCACCGCCAGGTCCGGTACCGATAACGATCGCGTCATACTGAAAAGACGTACTGCTTTTCGTTGTTTTGGTTTTCTTTGTCATAAGCTGCCTGAACCGTATTAACCGGAAATCTGATTAACTTGTTGAGTTGAATATAATTATTTAGTGTAGCAGGGATGAAAGAGATTAAAATCAGCCTCAAAAAATAAAACGCCCCGCGGTGCGGGGCGTGATGGGATCAGGCGGGCTGGAGCGACAATGACTGAAGTCGCAGCCACTTTTCTTTCTGCAGAGCCAGCGCGTGTTTGAGCTCTTTGTATTTAAAGTCCAGTTCAAGACGTTCGATACTGCGTTTCAGGCATTTTTGTCTGACCGTCATAATGCGTTTTTTGGCGGCATAATATTCCGACATCTTTTGGATCAGGAGGTCATACTCTGCCTGAATTTTACCAAGAATCTCTTCTGCATCAGGCAGATGCCTTACTTTCGCACTGGCATACTTTAACTGCATAGCAGCCCGGGCTTTTTCAATTCGCTCTTCCGGACAACGGCGCAGATTTTTGGTCAGGCCGACAAAAGACAAACCTCGAATCAGCCATTTTGTGGGATCATACTGCCACCACTTAATGCCGTTACGGTAGTCGTATTCAAATATATGGTGGTAGTTATGGTAGCCCTCACCGAATGTCAGTAATGCAAGTACCCCGTTATCGCGGGCGGTATTGGTATCGGTGAAAGGCTGTTTACCCCAGAAATGGGCCAATGAGTTAATAAAGAATGTGACATGGTGGACCATGACAAGGCGCAGGACGCCAGCGATCAGGATCATGCCCCATACATCGCCGTTCAGCCAGCCGGCAAACGCGGTGATACCAAAATTGGCCAGCAACACAATGGGCAGATAATGATTATGCTGCCACATAACGACCTTGTCTTTCTGGAGATCCCGGCAGTTACTGTAATCGCTGTAGCGATTCGACTGATACTCGCGCAGCATCCAGCCAATGTGGGAAAACCACAGGCCGCGTCTGGCCGAGTAAGGGTCTTTGTCGATGTCATCAACATGGCGATGGTGAACCCGGTGATCAGACGCCCAGTGCAAAATGCTGTTCTGGACTGCCATTGCGCCACCTACGGCAAGAATGACTTTGACGACAGGGTGCGCGTCATAGGCCTTGTGTGACCAGAGACGGTGATACCCGGCGGTAATCGACATGCCTGTGAAAAAGAAAAGAAATACAGCAAAACTAATTTCCACCGCGTCTGTGCCAGTCAGGGCTATCCAGGCCGGTGCACCAACAAATGCAATCAGTCCGCTGATAACGAATACCAGCACGTTGGTAAGAATTAAAGGGGGTTTTTTCATACAAATAAAACTCAGCTTACAACTGTTCGCTAAGATAACGTTTTATGTGTACTCAGGCAAGCTGAACGACTAAGCAATTCGTCGTAGAGTCATCATGACTTTATTCATGTCACAAGAATATTGTATGCTCGGCGCACAGTGTAAGGAGATCACCCCGTGAGCCGGCAGGAACAAAAATTAAAAACACGACAGAAGATCATCAGCGCGGCATTCACCCTGCTTGATGAAAATCGCAGCTTGTCGGCAATCAGTCTGCGCGAAGTGAGCCGCGAAGCGGGTATTGCACCAACGTCTTTCTACCGTCACTTTAAGGACATGGATGAACTGGGCCTGACGCTGGTGGATGAGGCAGGACTAGCATTACGACAGCTGATGCGACAGGCACGCCGCCGAATTGCATCCGGGGGCGGTGTGATTAATACATCGGTCGATACCTTCATGGAATTCATTATTGCCAATAAGAACGTATTTCGGTTGTTACTGCGGGAACATACCGGAACGTCTGCGGCATATCGGATGGCAGTGTTGCGGGAAATCCAGCATTTTGTCGAAGAACTGACTGACTATGTGATGGAGCGTCAGAAAATTACGCACAGTGTCGCAGTCATTCAGGCCGATGCGATGGTCAGGTTGGTATTCAGCGCGGGCGCTGAAGCGCTGGATGCGGATGCGAAACAGCGCCAGGTTGTATCAGACCGGGTGAAGATGCAGCTCCGTTACATTCAATTCGGTGCCGGACTAGCAGCAACACGCTAATATCAAGGCTACTTGCGTTTCAGACAGACACCGGCTTCGATGTGGTGGGTAAACGGAAACTGGTCGAACAATGCGGCATCACTAATGGCATGCGTTTCACATAACATCGTAAGGTTCTCGCTCAGCGTGTCCGGATTACACGAAATATAAATAATATTGTCATAGCGCTGAATCATTTTGAGTGACGCCTCATCCAGTCCGGCCCGCGGAGGGTCAACCAGCACAGTTGTGAAGTTGTAATCGGACAAGTCAATATTGTTGAGACGGCTGAATGTTCTGCCGCTGACCAGGGCTTCAGTAAATTCTTCTGCAGATAAACGGACAATGTTGACATTATTCAGGTTATTTTCCCGAATATTGTACTGCGCAGCGCTCACAGAGGGCTTCGCAATTTCAGTACCGATAACCCGGTCAAAACGCTCAGCCAGCGGTAGTGAGAAATTTCCTGCACCACAATAAAGTTCCAGCAGATCACCCGTAAGCCCGGCACTGACATCAAGCGTCCATTCAATCATCCTGCAGTTTACGTCAGCATTCGGCTGGGTGAAGCTGTTCTCTACATGTTTAAAGACATAGTGCCTGTCGTATACTGGCAAGCGCTCGATGACGTAGTCGTTACCAATCACAATTTTTTGCTTTCGTGCACGACCAATAATGCTGACATTGTGGTGTTCCGAAAGCGTATCTTTCAAAGCGTCCGCAGCACGCTGCCACTCATCATCCAGTTGGCGGTGATAAAGCAGACTGATCACCATATCGCCGGACAATGCATTGAGATAATCTACCTGGAACAGTTTTCGTCGCATTGTGGGGTTCGTTTTCAACGCCGACATCAACGCCGACATCATTTGATTGATGCCCAGACTGGCCGGAGGAAACGTATCAACACGATATTTCTCTTTGGTCTGTTGGTCGAACATGATGTGATAGAGGTCATCGCCATCGTGCCAGACACGAAACTCTGCGCGCATACGATAATGTTCCGGCGCTGAGGGGTATACTTTCAGCGCCGGGGTATCAAATGGCGCAAGCAGGGCTGATAACCTGCTGGTCTTTTCATCCAACTGCTGTTGGTAGGTTATGCTACGTTCTATCGCCATTTAATTTGCCTTTCATTGATACCTGCTACTGAGCCCGCGAATTGTAGAGCCTTTTTCCAAAGCTGCAACTTTAGGTCCCATACAGCGACAAAAAACTGGATTAAAATTAAACAAATTGTGCCTGCTGCCGATAATACCAATGAGGATAGTGAGGGTAAAATTATGAACGTGGGTCAAATCAAGGCATTTCTTGGTGAACAGAAGGCGTCTGTGCACCCGAATGATGCTCTCAAAAAACAACTTCAGGAAGACGGATTGAAACAGGCTGCGGAAATGGAACAAAAACAGGCGACATCAGTCAATGTCAGTGCATCCCAGACCGCGATCAGTCTTCGCATTTTCAGTGGCGCCATGTCGCAAAACGTGAATGTTGACGGAAAGAATCCGTCCGCTACATCACTCGACAAGGACACCCGTGAAAGCGACGAGCCAGCGTCACTGTTTGATTTTGAAAAGGTGGCGAAAAATGTCATGCGATTTGTCGGTGGCGTTATCGAGGGCGCAGCACGTAGCGGTGCCGATGAAGCCAAATTGTCGAGCCTGTTTGCCCAGGCCCGGTCAGGGGTTGCCAAAGGTATCGCCATGGCGGAAAAGGACATTGGCGGCTTCATGAATGACGAAATCGCAGACGGCATATCTCGTAGCCGTGACCTGATTGGCAAAGGTATTGACGATCTTGAAAAGCGCTTACTGCCAGGTGATAGCGAACCGGTTCTTCAGGCTGAACAAATCGCGTTATCAGCAAGTGATTCACGCTCGGGAGAGTTGTTAATCAGAACGCGTGATGGTGATGAACTCACTTTACGGTTTGAAAGTGTTCAACAATTCAACTACGCGCAGCAAACGCGTGTCACCGCCGGCCCGGTTGCACCTGCAACCGAAGGTGAAGGGAGTTCGGGTGCTGCGGTCTCTGCATCGCAATCTGTGCTTTATCAGTTTTTCCAAAAGAATGGCATTAGTTTCTCGCTGGAAGGAGAGCTGGATGAAGATGAACTGAAAGCGATTGCAGATTTGGTCGGCAAGGCCAGCGATCTGGCTGACACCTTTTTTGGTGGTGACCTGGACACGGCCTTTGAAGATGCACTATCGCTGGGATTTGATGACAAAGAGCTGGTAGGTTATGCGCTGCAGTTGTCAAGAACACAGCAGGCTGAAGTGGTTCAGACCTATGAGAGTATTCAGCATTATAGCGATGATCGTCCTGATGCCAATAAATATGGGAATGCGGTAAGCCCGGTGGCGCAGTACCTTAATAAGATGATGGATACGCTGAATGCGGCTGGTGAGCGTCTGGAAAGTGGCAATGACTATAACACCATGATCAGTGGCATTATCAACGAGATGGAAGACGTTCAGGTGCCGGATCTGCTCTCTGCAATTAACCGCTTTCATATGTTTAACAATCGACTGTTGGAAGCGATGCCAGCAACAAGCGGACAAAATATTGAGCCAGAAACAAAACCTGAGGCATAAGCCTCAGGTTTTTTGGTACTACTCTTCCGCTTTTTCTTTTGCGGGTCTGACTTTAAGCGTTCTGTCCTGGAACACCGTATCATTTAATCGGTTAATCAGCTTGTCGACGTCATTGGTGACAACCTCGACAAAACCATAACCTTTTCGTTTACCCGTCTTTCTGTCTTTCATCAGCCGTACAGACTGAACAGCAATATAGTCACTGAAAAATGACTTCACCGCGTCCTCGTTAGCACGATAAGGCAGATTACCGACATATAAAGTAGAGATTTCACCGTCATCAGTCCCGTGGTCTGATGTCTGACGCGCTGTGACGTTTCCTAATCGTGAAGCGATCAGGGGAGTGACGATGCCGCTGACCAGCAGGGACAACGAAACAGAGAGGGGAGGGAATGCATTCAGGCTAATAGAAGAGAAAACCAGATAACCCAAGACTGCAAGTACTGCGCTAACAATGGCGCACTGAAATAAGCCTACTTTCATAAACCTTCCTTTATGTTGTTATTGATAGAAATTAGGAGGCAGGAATCAGTTTACTGACTTGTAACGAAATGAACAATAAATTGTGAAAATCACTTCTGAGGTGTCGTATAAGCGCACTAAATGTATGAAAATAGTGCGTATGGTGCAATAAGTGAGCGAACAGATGAAAAAGTTACATTTTAAGGTTGACGCAAAAATTCGGATGCGTACAATGCGCCGCACGTTCTGAGGGGCTGAGGCAAATCAGAACTGGATTCGCAAAGCGTCGACTTGTTTTAAGAAAAAGATAAAAAAGATGCTTGACACGGCAACTGCCTGATGTAAAATGCGCATCCCGCTTCGGGAGAGACCGAAAGCAAGTAAAAGCTGAAAAGCATGTCAATCGGTAAGTCCGATTGCCAAAATGTTCTTTAACAATTTAGACAAGACAATCTGTGTGGGCACTCGTTAAGAGTGTCACAACGACAATTCATATTTCGATATATTTAATTGAAGAGTTTGATCATGGCTCAGATTGAACGCTG
>NZ_JBFNPK010000025.1:0-38659 GCF_040812025.1 Alteromonas nitratireducens | reverse complement strand
TCCTCCCTGAGCATATAGCTTTTGCCATTGAAATAATATGCCCTGACTCGATAAATCAAAGTGCGCACTGGTATAGTTTAAAGACCAGCCATTCTCCGTCATCGTTGCCAGTACATGGGCTTTAAAGTTAAGTGAATAGGGTTGATGTGGGTGCGTAAAACTCTCAGCACCATTGATGCTGTATACCTGCGACCAGTATCGAATAAGGTTGGATGCAACCCCATAGCGTCTGCCCACCTCCCTGGATGGAAGAGTTTGAGAGAGTTTGGCGAGCTTTAACTTAAACGCTCTATTGTGTTTGGACATAAAAAGACCCCCAGTAATTGGAATGTCCAACTATTGGGGGTCACTTCATTAGACGTGGCCTTTTTTGTTTTAATTGTCGCTTTGCATATCGCCTGTCAGACAGAATACATTGAGTTTATTTCCATCCGGATCGCGAAAGTAGCCGGCATAAAACCATTCACTGCGCGGGCCCGCAGGTCCCTCATCTGTTGCACCAAGTTCCAGCGCTTTATTGTAAAGGCGATCTACGTCGTCGGTTGACGATACTTCCAGCGCAACCATGGTGCCATTACCCACAGTTGCAGGCTGACCGTCAAAAGGCCGGGTTAATGCCAGTGAGGCTTTACCATCCTTACCTTCCCAGGCAATGAACTGCTCTTCTTGCATCATTCTGCCAGCGCCTATTTCAGCAAATAGGGCGTCATAGAACGTGGCAGCGCGGGGCAAATCGTTTGTCCCCAGTGTGACATAACCAATCATAGTAAGCTCCTGTGTGGGTGGAGCATAAAGCATAGAACAAGGCTGTATATTTATACAGCCTTGTTTTGGACTTTTTATTCAAAACAGAAAGGAAAAAGCGGGCTCACAGACGGAGCCCGCCGGGGAATTACAGGCCGAGTACGGCTTTACCCTGCTCGAAATGAATATCTACCGGGATACTGGCTTTTTCCAGCCTGGAAAGATCGGCGGCGAGATCCGGCTTGATCACACCCATTGTGTCAACCAGTTCGGCCACACCCTCATAGTCGCCGTCACCCTGCAGGGTCAGAATAAGACGCGATAAGGCTTCTACTGACTCGCTCATTGCGTCCATATTGACTTTGTAGAACCCGTCTTCTGTTTTCTCAAACGCGCCCTGGCTGGCAAAGAAGTTAAAACGGATCATATTGGCTTTGCCATGTGCGCTGGACGCACCAAACCGTACTGAGCGGAAAATCCCGGCCATGAACGTAACGTAGTAGTCTTCCAGCGTGCCCTCGGTAATTTCGCCTTTTTCCAGCAGGCTCTGCACCATATACAGGCCCAGAATATCCGCTTTACCTTCTTCAAGTGCAGACGCGTGCTCTTTCAGTGCGCCACGCACGGTACCACTGCCGTCGATGGTATTTTTAATACCCAGGCCATGTGCTACCTCATGGAACATGGTGTTGGCGAAGAACGCGTCAAAGGTGATGTGCTGACGTTGCTCGGGCGCAATCAGTGCGTCTGCAATTGGCATCAGAATGTGATCGAACTTAGCGCGCATGGCATTTTTAAGCTGCAAACGACGGGTGCCTTTTTCTAACTGCACCTGTTCGTCATTAGGCAGGTTGATTGCAATGGTTTTGCTGCCTGCATTGGAATGACCGGCGTAATATACGACATCGTAGGCATTCAGGTCGGCATCCGAGCCAGGCATTTCAGCTTTATATGCGTCATCCACCGGCAGGCCGCGCTGCAGCTCCGGCAGAAACCGGGCAAATTTCGCCAGTTTTTCGCTCCACGCCATATCTTTCAGCAGGACATAGGCTTCGAATGCGGCGCGATAACCAAACAGCTGGTCTTCGTATGTTTCAATCGGGCCAATGACCAGTTCGACCGGGTTGGTTTTCATGTCCATCCAGGCCATATCGGAGGCAAGGTAATCGTCGCTCAGCAGCGCATCGGCGCGTAGCATCAGATAATTCGCAAAGGACTTATCTTCAGCCAGCGTCGCGGCTTTACGCAGAAGCTCAGCAGCTTCAGTCAGCTCTGCCTGGTAAGCCTGTGAGTATGGCACCAGTGTCAGGTCGCCATTTTCGTTGCGACGCACAAGCGAATACAGCCCCTGTTTGCCTTCCTGTTCCCAGGCAGCGAATTCGGCTTTGGTAATGTCATGCGGGTAAAATTCTGCGCCTGCCGGCTTTTCGGCATAGCCAGACAGGAACGGCGCGTCGCCATTCAGTCTGTCCCAGGGGCCGTAGTTGATGGTTGCAAAGTGGGCAATGTCTTCATCGGACAGGGTAGCCAGGAAGTCTTCTTTACGCTCGTAGAACGCTTGTTGCCAGAACAAATCATCCATGATTTTCGCTGCATCAATCAGCACGCCAATCATGGCTTTCTGGTTATCGGTCAGTCCACTCAGATCACTGGTTAGTTTGACGGGCTGGTAAATATCCAGCCGACTTTTATCAACCAGTAAGGCAGCCGCCGCAGGTTTTGTTTCTGGCTGAGAGGGCTTTGGCGTTACAGCTTCGGGCGCCTTGTTACAGGCAACCAGCAGCATCGCGCCGGAAACGGCTGCAGCGATGCGCGCGAAGGCATGAGTTCTTGTTGTCATCAGGTTCACTTTTCTTGTTGTGTTATTGGTATTGGGACAGGTATATCGGGTTATACGTTGTTGCAATGGCGAGTGTCGCTTATCCTTATAAATCAGGTACCCACCTGTCATCTAGACTATCGGATAATAGCAAGTTATACGGATAATTGTTATTTCTGTTAGCCATCGGAGTCAGGTTGAGGCTATGATTAAATCAGGCTTGGCAGGATTATGCAAAATCGTGCCGCAGGTACACGTTCAGTGCGCCCTGCTCATGACGATATCCGCACGGTTGCAACGACAATAATGATGCCCGGCGAAAGGCATCAACAATAAGGTAGGACTATGTCTACACAAAACGCGCTTCTGACTATTCTAATTGAGAAAATCAACAACGACACGCTGGTATTGCCTACGCTGCCTGCGATTGCGCTGGAAGTAAGAAAAGCTGCCGATGATCCGGACATCAACCTGAACACCATGGGCGAGGTGATAGAACAGGATCCTTCCTTAAGTGCCAGAATGATTAAAATTGCCAACAGTGCTTACATGGGGCGCTCGGTGAAGGTGACCTCGGTCAATCAGGCGGTAACGCGTATCGGACTTCGCCAGATTAAGAGTATTTCTACCGCCCTGGCGATGGAACAGCTTTTTGTCACCAAAAATGAGGTGGTCGCCAAATACATGGAGCAGGAGTGGTCAAATACGGTGTCGGTAGTAGCCAATTCGATGTCGGCGCTTCAGTTATATATTGCCCGTACTAAAAAACGCGAAATCAGCATGGATACCATGACACTGGCTGCCCTGATCCACAATATCGGCGTACTGCCGATTCTGACTGAAGCTGAGCGTCATAAAGAGGTGTTCGCCAATCCTACCTTTCTTGAAGTGGCGATTGAGAAGCTTTCAGGCAGAATTGGTGGCGTGATCATGCGTGAATGGGGCTTCGGCGACCAGTTTGCTTATATTGCTGAGAACTGGCGTAATCTTCAGGAAATCCCTGAAAAACTGTCTTATATCGACTTCATTCGCCTGGGCGCGGCGCAGGCCGGACTGATGAATAAACAAAAAGATGCGGTATTTAATCTTGCTGTACAGCGTGGTGTGATTGAAGAAGTCAGCACACTCAGTTCTGACGAGTTTAAGGAACTGTCGCACTCTGCTGCGGCTATTTTCTCCTGATGGCCCGATAGTGTCCGCGCAGTCTTTCACGACTGCGCTGCCGCTTCCTCTTTTCGTCCTGATAACGCCAGTAATCCTACGAGCAATCCCCATACCGGCGCAGACAAGCCGGCAAATGACATACCCGAAGCACAACACAGTATGGTGAGCGTTGCTGCAGTGCGGGTCGAAGGGGGCTCCATCGCTTTGGCAAGCGCGCCGTGCAGAGTGGCGATAAGTGCCAGACCCGCCAGCAGGTGAACAATCACACCGGGCAGGGCGATAAACAGCAGGGCAATCACTGACGCCATCAGCGCCATAAACAGGTAACCCACACCCGCCACGATACCCGCCAGATAACGTCGATCGGGACGACTGTCGACGCTCTCTTCCATACATAATGCGGCGGTAATTGCAGCCAGGTTAAAAGTAAAGGCACCAAACGGGGCAAGTATGGCCTGAATAACTGCCAGCACTTTTAAAATCAGTGCGTGATTCGGACGGTAACCATGCATGTGGTGGATAGCGATACCCGGTAAGTTCTGCGACAGCATGGTGATAAGAAACAAGGGGATGGCGAGTGAAATCAACGATTCGACACTGACAGACGGTGTCTGCCAGATAAGTTGTGGGGCGGTAAAAGCAAGCGGTGGCAGCGGAAAAGCAATCAGGCTGACGATGAGGCTGGCAGCCAGCAAAATGAGCATTACAAAGCGAGGAAAGTAACGCAGCCCTGCCAGATACAATGCGATGGCCGCTGACACGATGGCCGGATGGGCGGTGAAATCGGTAAAAAACGTCACACAGATAGGGATAAGAATACCTGCCAGCAATGCGGCTGACAGCGAGGCGGGTATGCGGGCAATCAGTGTAAACAGGCTGCGAAAACTGACACACACAAAGGTCAGCAGGGCGCTGACTAAAAATGCACCGATGATGTCTGACAGGGGGAAGCCGCTGGCACTGCCAATCAAAAAGGCAGCACCCGGCGTAGACCATGCGGTGACCACCGGCATTTTGCTTTGCCACGAAAAGAGCAGGCAGGATATCCCCATTCCGAGGCCGAGCGCGGTAAGCCAGCTGATAATGCCGGCGTCACTGACCCCGGACGCTCTCGCTGCCTCAATCACTAATACCACGGCGGAGCTGTAACCCACCACAACAGCTGTGAGGCCCGCGGCAATATGTCTGATATCAGGAAATAGCATGCTCATTCCTTAAAAAGAGAAGCTTTCTGTGTCACACTCACCATGTGCGTTATAGCGCACATCTTTACAGTAGCACTGTGCGCTATAACGCACAAGAGGGGTTATGACAGCACCATCCATTACCAATCATATTGCCAGTCAGGTAAAAGCCCGCCGCAAACAGCGCGGCTGGTCTTTGGATCGCCTGGCAGCGGCGACCGGCGTGTCCAAAGCCATGTTAGGGCAAATTGAACGCAGAGAGTCGAGTCCGACCATCGCCACATTGTGGAAAATTGCAACCGGGCTGGAATGCTCGTTTTCAGCGTTTCTTATGGCTTCGCCAGGTAATGCGCCGGGTGCACAGCAGCCCTTCGAGCATGATCCCGACATGCAGGTAAAAACCCTGTTCCCGTTTTCGCCGGCAACAAAGATAGAAATGTTTGAGATTACCCTGACAAACTTCCACGAACAGCGTTCCTCCGCACACCAGGCGGGGGTGACAGAGCACCTTTATGTAACACAGGGAACGGTAAGTATCTTCAGTGAGGGTAAGTGGCAAACGCTTAACGAAGGAGAGCAGCGTTTACTGCATGCCGATCAGGCGCATGGATACCGTGACGAAGCCGGGTGTAGCCGGTTTATCACGGTGATCCATTATCCGGATGGGAAAGCCTGACAGGTCAGAGCCCGTCAGGATTGAGGTTGAACGTATCGCGCAGGAAAGACAGTAACTCGCAAAGCTCGGCAGACATGAGGGCGAACTCTGCGTCAAGCCGGGCTTCGACCTGATCTTTTGGAATGTCGTCAGTCTCTTCTTTCAACCGGTCGGTAAATTTGATGCGCTTAACTGCACCGTCTTCGGTCAGCAACGCCGACAGGCTCTCTGCATAGTCAAAGGCCACTTTCTGCACCAGTTTACCGGTATCCAGATGGATACGAATTTCATCGCTGTCCAGCGGCAGGTTTTTGCAGCGAATGATGCTGTCAGTATCGTCAGTGGCTTTCAGTTCAGCTTCTTCCAGCAACGTGATTTTTTCGGGTGTGCCATCGGCCAGCCAGTGCGTCAGTTCGCTCTGCAGGGAGCGTCGTGCGAGCGGAACCACCGGTAACGACCCGAGTGCTTTTCGGACCATCGCAAGAAAGGCCTCAGCTTTGCCGTCTGACGAAGCATCAACCACCACCAGGTTATCAGCCAGTGAAATGAAACCATGGGTATAACTGTTTTTGGTAAACGCCTGAGGCAGTAACCGGGTCTGAATTTCCTGCTTAAGATCCGCTTTTGCCTTTTTGCCTACCGGGGCGCCGGTTTCCATTTCAATCTGCGCTACCTTTTCTTCCAGCTCCGCATTGACCACCGCCGCAGGCAGAATTTTTTCCTGCTTTTTTAATGTGATCCAGTAGCGCTGCTGTACACAGTGGAACATCACATTGCTTTGACGTGCCTGGGTAAACGGCGATGTGAAGCCCATGGTGGCCAGGTCCTGGTTGCCACAGGGGCGGAAAGCGTGTTCGTTGAGCTGGCGCGTCAGCGCGTCATCGTCGAGCGAGAGCGGGCTGGTGAGTTGATATGCTTTTACGTTCTTAAACCACATAGCTGTCAGTTGTTATCTGTAAGGGGCGGCAAGCGTACCAACCCACATAAGGCAGTGCAAACAGATTATGCGGTTACTGGTGGGCGTTACGCTTGGTTACCATCACGACGCGGGAAACGGATGATATAGGTGAGGCCTTTGCCTGGTTCGCTTTGCGCCTCAATGCGACCGGCCAGGGTCTGGGTGACCAGGTTGTACATGATATGCGTACCGAGACCACTGCCGCCCTGGCTTCGGCGGGTAGTGAAGAAGGCATCGAAAATGCGCTCAAGATCATCGGCGGCCATGCCCTTGCCATTGTCAGAATAGACCATCTTCACATCATCCCCGTCGACAGTGACGTCTAGACAGATTTCACCCTGTTCGTTTCCTTCAAACGCATGTACCACAGAGTTCATTATCATGTTGGTGACGATTTGCGCAATGACGCCGGGCGCACAGCGGATCTCAAGATCCGTCGGGCAGGTGATCACGACGTTGTGTTTACTGTGCTTGAAGCTTGGCTGAATAGACTGCAGCACTTCGTGAAGATAATCATTCAGATTGAAGATGCGCTCGGCTTCACTGGTCTGATCTACTGCAACCTGTTTGAAACTGGCGATAAGCTCTGATGCCCGGTTCAGGTTAGACATCAGCAGTTGTGTGGTCTGCCCTGCCTCATCAAAAAACGCGGCCATCGACTTGTTGGTCAGCGCTTTGTTGTCGTAATCGCTGCGCAGTGTCTGCAGCCGTTCCTGCAGGAAGCTGGCAGCGGTGACACCCACACCCAGCGGCGTATTCACGTCATGGGCAATCCCCGCGACCAGACCACCTAGTGAGGCCATGCGCTCTGATTCTAATAACTGGTCTTTGGCCTGTTGCAGGGTTTCCATCGAACGTGCCAGTTCGCTGTTACGTTTACGCAGCTCGCTTTCAATATACTGACGGTTTTCGTTTTCCTGGCGTAGCTCGCGCTGATTTGCGATCAGCTCGTCTTTTTGCTGTTCCAAATCAAGCATGATTTGTGACAGCGACGCGGTTTTCTTTGCCACTTCCTGTTCAAGGATAAGGTTCTGATCATCCAGTTTTTTGTTGGCCTGCTTAAGTTCCTGTTGGGTGCCGTGCAGTTTTTTCTGTGAGGCAATCAGATCCTCAATAACCTGGTTGTACGACTCTTTTAACTGCTGAAGCTCATTGTCTTCTTCCAGGTTCACCCGGATACGGCTTTCTTCAGGATGCTCAGGGTCAAAGGCACTCATCTGGTCGGTAATTTCGGCCAGCGGTACGGACAGCATATTTCTGAATGCTGTCATAAACAGGAAAACCAGAAACGCGGTTTTTACAATGGCGTTACCCACCAGAAAGAAGATACCGACTTCAATACGGCTGAAGATGGTGTCGAAACTGGAGTACAGCGTAACGTCACCGACGGTGGATTCACGCCCGGAAAATTCAAATACCAGTGGGAAGCTGTAGCTGAACACGCCACCCGGATGGTCGCGCAGTGTGCCGGACTCAATCGGATTGCGTGACTGGGCAATGGTCAGTCCGTATTCGGCAATATAATCGCCGTTTTCGTCGCGTACCTGCACGCCTTCGACAATTGGCAGTTCCATCAGACCTTCGGCAATAGAACGGGCCTGGGGATGGTTTAATTCCCAGATTGCGCGGGTAAGACTGGTAGAAAAGGTATTTTTGAGGGTTTGAAGTTCACCTTCAACGTGGTCTTTGGTGCTGAGATATTCAGTGAAGATCTGGCCTACGGTGACAATGAGCGTCAGTACGAAATAAACCGATAAAACGCGAGTCAGCAGCTTTCTCGACAATCCTGTTTTTACGGTCGCCATCTACTCAACCACCTGTATCCCATGCCATTGCTCAGTCGTATGGGTTCAGAATATGCGTAAAGTGATGAATAAACAAGCGTTAGGCGCCATTCAGAGCAACAATTCGGGTTGAATAAACCCATTGACCGACCTTGACATATTATTGTCATGCATTTAATAAAACTGTCACACACCCTATTAATAATACCGGCGTTAATGTGATGACCAGGAAATTTGGAATGTCTCGGACAGTACTGTTAGTTGAAGACGAAGCGCCGATCCGTGAGATGCTTAAGTTTGTGCTTGAGCAGTCGGGGTTTAATACGGTTGAAGCAGAAGACTACGATGTGGCTCAGGAAAAAATCAAAGAGCCGTATCCGGATCTTATTCTGCTTGACTGGATGCTGCCCGGGGGCAGTGGCGTACAGCTGGCTAAAAGCCTGAAGCAGCATGAGTTTACCCGTGATATTCCGGTCATTATGCTAACCGCCCGTGGTGAGGAAGAAGACAAGATAAGAGGCCTGGATGCCGGCGCCGATGATTATGTCACCAAACCGTTTTCACCAAAGGAACTGGTTGCCCGCATCAAGGCGGTGATGCGTCGGGTGACGCCGACCTCGAATGAAGAGCCGATAGAATACAATGGCCTGAAACTGGAGCCCATCTCTCATCGGGTGTCTGCGAATGAGGAGTCGCTGGATATGGGGCCGACCGAGTTCAAACTGCTGCACTTCTTCATGACCCACCCCGAACGGGTTTACAGCCGGGAGCTGTTGCTCGACAATGTATGGGGAACCAATGTTTACGTGGAAGACCGCACTGTTGATGTGCATATCCGGCGTCTGCGAAAAGCCATTTCCCGTCATGGGCATGATGCCATGATTCAGACAGTGCGTGGCGCAGGATACCGGTTCTCCACCAAGCTCTGATTAACGTTTGCAGGGTGCAGTAACCGGCAGGTTGCTGCATACTGTCGGAGTTTATCCGCAACCACAGGTCATTTTTCATTATGTACTATCCATTCTCATGGTTGAGAAGCACGCTGAGACTGGCAGTCTATCTGCTTATCTTTGCCCTGATTGGATGGTACCTCAACGACCTGCTGTTCGCTGTAGCTATCGGCGCAACACTGTTGCTTATCTTCAACTACTGGCATCTTTATAAACTCAACCGCTGGCTGTGGCACAGCCGTAAAATGTCCCCCCCGACAGTGCGAGGCGTTTGGGAGCATATCTACGAGGGTATTTACTACCTGCAGCGGCGAAACCGTAATAAGCGAAAAGAGCTGGGTGAACTGGTTAAACGCTTCCGTGAAGGCTCCGAAGCTTTACCCGATGCGGCCGTCGTAGTAGATGCCAAAGCCTGTATTATCTGGTGTAACCGCCTGGCACGCCTTGAGCTTGGGCTGAAATGGCCGCAGGATGCCGGACGCCGCCTTGATAACCTGATTCGTCACCCGGCCTTTATTGAGTATTTCCATGCGGGCGATTTCCGTTATCCCATTGAAGTGGCGTCCCCCACGAACCCGAATAAAACCTTCGAATACCGCGTAATGCCCTACGGCAACGAGCACTTGTTGTTGATTGCCCGCGATATCACCCGCGTATCGCAGCTTGAGGCCATGCGTAAAGACTTTGTCGCCAACGTATCGCATGAACTGCGTACCCCGCTGACGGTCATCAACGGCTATCTGGAAATAATGCCGGTAGATGACAGCGACCCGTTCATGAAAAAAGCCATGAAAGAGATGAGCGCACAAACGCAGCGCATGCAAAATCTGATCGAAGATTTGCTGGTGCTGTCACGCATCGAGGCCAGTTCGGAGCGGATTTACGAACACGTGGTGAAAATGCCTGCTGTACTGACCCAGATTGAGCGGGAGGCGCAGGCGCTGAATAAAGACAAACAACATACGATCCGCTTTCATGTGGACCCGACATTACACGTGTATGGTGTTGAGACCGAACTTCGCAGTGCCTGTTCCAACCTGGTATTTAATGCGGTGCACTATACACCGCAACAGGGTGAAATTAACGTGTACTGGCAGCGCACACCTCAGGGCGCACGGTTTGCGGTGGTGGATAATGGCGACGGTATTGAACAGGCCCACTTAAGCCGTCTGACCGAACGTTTTTACCGCGTAGACAAAGCGCGCTCACGAAAAACCGGCGGCTCAGGGCTGGGCCTGTCAATTGTGAAACATGTGCTGAGCCACCATAATTCACAGTTGGAAATCACCAGTACCGTAGGCGAGGGCAGTGAGTTTTTCTTTGTGCTTGATAACGAACTGATAGCGGAGCAGCAGTAATATGAAACAACGATGCAGCCTCGTTTTATCGGTCATAAAGCGCACCGCTCTCGTGCTTATTGGCGCAGGCCTGGCTTTCAGCACTTTTGCGGAAGGGCCTGACTATGAGCGCCAGCCCGGCGTCGCCGGAAAAATCACGTCGGTGGGATCAGATACGCTGGCAAACCTGATGACATTCTGGTCGCAGGAATTTAAGTCGCTTTATCCCCAGGTGAAATTTCAAATTCAGGCGTCCGGGTCGTCCACTGCACCGCCGGCACTGATTGAAGGCACGGCCACACTCGGACCGATGAGCCGCGAGCTTAAGCCCAGCGAGATCCGTGATTTTGTGCGTACCCATGGTTACCCGCCGATGGTACTGCGTGTGGCTATGGACGCGATTGCCATTTTTGTTGAGCGCCGCAATCCACTGGAAGGGCTTACACTGGAAGAGGTCGACGCCATCTTTTCGGCAACCCGATACTGTGGTGCACCCGCGTCGCTGGACCGCTGGTCGCAACTGGGGGTGACCCGCAATGACTACCAGTTACCGATTCGCCTGTTCGGCCGTAACTCGGTGTCAGGCACATACGGCCTGTTTAAAATCATGGCGCTGTGCGAGGGCGACTTTAAACAGTCGGTCAACGAGCAGCCCGGATCCGCATCGGTAGTGTTGTCTGTCGCTTCCAGTCACGGCGCCATGGGTTACGCGGCCTACGGTTACAAGACGGCCGGTGTCCGGGCACTGCCGCTGGGAAACACCCGTGACAGGCTGATCCCGCTGACCATGGAGACGGTGCGTAATGAAACGTATCCCTTCTCCCGCTTTTTGTATCTGGTGATTAACAAGAAACCCGGCGAGCCGCTGCCGACACTGGAGCGCGAGTTTTTGCGTTTTGTACTGTCAAAACAGGGACAGCAGCAGGTACTGCGGGACGGGTATTTTCCGATTCGTGAAGACGTATTACTGCGCCAGCGTCGCCTGATTGAGCAGTAATCCACAGAGGCATGCCATGGAATCTGTGAACAGCAAATGGAAAAACTGGGTTATTCAGAGTCTTCTGCGCGGGCAGCCTCCGGCAGCCATTGCCAGGACCCTGGATGACAACGGGTTTTGTCCGGAGGTTATTCAGAGATTGCTTGGCAGCAATCTGCCGCAGTCGTTCACTTTTCGCTGTCCGCCCTCGCGCTATCAGGCGTTAACGACGCCGGCGTTTTTGCGTAACAAACGCACTGATGTGACGGCCTTGTGTGATACCTCCCGATTACAGCTTTATGCCATCGACGGCTTTTTATCGACTGACGAATGTGAGGGGATCATGGCGCTGTCACGCCAGAAACTGAAACCGTCAGAAGTTGCCGGTGCACAGTCAGCCGATGGGATCCGCACGTCGACGACCTGTGATCTGGCTTTTCTTAGTGATCAGCGTGTTGCCGCACTGGAACAAAAGATTGTCGATACCCTTGGACTAGGCGTTGGCGAAAACGAAGTGATTCAGGCGCAACATTACGCGCCGGGGCAGTTCTATAAAGCGCATTATGATTTCTTCCCGCCGGGAACTGATCAGTTCAAAGCCGACTGCATCAGGCGTGGTCAGCGAACCTGGACCTGCATGATCTACCTGAATGATAACTTTGCTGACGGCCATACTACGTTTACGCGCATGAAGTTATCTGTGAAGCCAAAGCAGGGAACCGCGCTTATCTGGAATAACTTACTGGCAACCGGTGAGCCAAACCTGAACAGCATTCATTTTGCCGAGCCCGTGTCTGACGGCAGCAAAATGGTGGTTACCAAGTGGTTTCGGGATAAAAACTGAGACAGTGTGGCTGTTTGCTGCCCGGATTCTGCGCAGTGACCGGGTATGTCTGCGCTCGCTGAGTCAGTCTTTTTTAGCGGTATTTCCGCCACTTAAGGAGAAACTTCAGAAAACTTCCATGAACGTTTTATGAATTATTTTTGAAACCGTCATTTACTGTAACAAAATTGTCACCCTTCTCCATTACCCTTTCCAGCGTTCAGATATCCTACTAAATATTAAACTGGAGAATTCGATGGAATTTCGTAACGTTTTCAAGATAAGTGCTATTACAACGGCACTTGTGCTTGCTGGCTGCGGCGGCGACATTAATATCAACGAAGGTGATGAAGTTGTTGCGGCGCCAACAACACCGACAACGCCTACGACACCGACCACGCCAACCACCCCTGACGTAGATACTCCTGCTTCACTGGGTCTGGCAACGGATGTTTCGTCTGAGTTCCCTGAAATTACCGATAAGCCTGTTTATCGCCTGGATGCCGATTTGACAATCACTCAGGACATGACGCTGACTAATGATGCGCACTGGATTGTTAAAGGTCGTACAGCGATTGGTGAGGACAATGCAAATTCGGCGGTTCTGACTATTCAGGAAGGTACCACGGTTATCGGTGAAGACGGCGATGACTTCCTGGTTGTCCGTCGTGGCTCACAAATTGATGCATCAGGTAGTGCATCAGCACCTATCGTTATGACGTCTATTCAGGACGTAACCGGTCAGGAAACATCTATCGGTCAGTGGGGTGGTGTTGTACTGCTGGGTAATGCACCAACCAACCTGTGTAACACAGGCGATGATGCAGAAACCTCAGAAGACGAGCTGATTAACTGCGGTGTATCGGCTGAAGGTGACGCCGGTTTGTACGGTGGTAATGACCCGGAAGACAACTCGGGTACGCTGGAGTACGTGGTTGTTAAGCATGCAGGTAAAGCCCTGGCATCGGGTGACGAGCTGAACGGTATTTCGTTTGCCGGTATCGGTTCTGGTACTACGGTCAACCACATTCAGGTGCACCAGAATCTGGATGACGGTATCGAATTCTTTGGTGGTACAGTCAGCGTGAGCAACGTGGTACTGACAGACATCGGTGATGACTCACTCGACTGGTCTTTCGGCTGGACAGGCAGCGCCACTAACGTATACATCCAGCAAAGTGCTGACGGTGGTGATAACGCCATTGAAGCCGACAACAATGAAGATAACCCGGGCTGGGCACCGCTGACCAAGCCAACCATTTCTAACGTGACTATCGTCAGTGCTGACGGTACCAACGGTGTGCGCCTGCGTAACGGTACGGCAGGTGTGCTCTCCAACGTACTTATTACTGGCTCAGCAGAAGCACAAAACTGTCTGCGTGTGAACGGTGATGAGTCAATTGCCAATGCAGAGTCTGGCGAGCTTACTATTACTAATTCGGTTGTGGCGTGTGCAACAGCGGCCAATAATTTTGGTTCAGACACCATCGGTGGAGAGAGCACACAGGCCTGGTTTGAAGGTCAGACTGGCAACAGCGTACTGACGCCTTCTGAACTGAACCTTGAAGATAATGGTTACTTCCCAATGGCAGATTCTCCGTTAGTACTTGGCGGTGGTCAGTACATTGGCGCATTTGATCCTAACCAGGCAGACTGGATGGATGGCTGGACAGTAGGCATCAACGGCGGCTTCCCGTCAGATATTCTGAATGCCTTCGAGCAGGGACTGGCAACTGACGTATCTGCAGACTTCCCTGAGATTACTGACAAACCCGTGTACGCCCTTACGGCGGATACAACCTTCGTCAGCGACGTGACATTCACCAATGATGCGCACTGGCTGATTAAAGGTCGTACTGCAGTGGGTGAAGACAACGCCAACAGTGCAACGCTTTACATTCAGCGCGGCACGACTGTGTTCGGTGAAGAAGGGGATGACTTTTTGGTGGTACGCCGCGGGTCACAAATTATTGCGAAAGGTATTCCTGCACAACCTATCACATTTACGTCGGTACAGGACATGACGGGCGAAGAAACGTCGATTGGTCAGTGGGGTGGTATCGTGCTGCTGGGTAACGCGCCAACCAACCTGTGTAATACCGGTGATGATAGTGAAACCTCTGATGATGAACTGGCAAACTGCGGTGTGTCAGCTGAGGGTGATGCCGGTCTGTACGGTGGTAATGACGCAGAAGACAGCTCTGGTGTTCTTCGCTATGTCGTAGTTAAACATGCGGGTCGTGCGCTGGCCGCCGGTGATGAGCTCAACGGTATTTCGTTTGCCGGTATCGGTAGCGGCACTGAGGTGGACTACATTCAGGTACACGAAAACCTGGATGATGGTATTGAGTTCTTCGGTGGTACGGTCAGCGTCAGTCACGTCGTACTGACCGCGATTGGTGATGATTCACTGGACTGGTCATTCGGCTGGACCGGTAATGCACAGTACGTTGTCATTAAGCAGGACAGTGCGGGTGGCGACAACGCCTTCGAAGCAGACAACAACGAAGATAACCCAGCCTGGCTGCCGCTGACCAAGCCAACGGTCTCTAACGTCACCATTATCGGTGCTAATGGAACCAACGGTGTACGTTTGCGCAACGGTACTGCTGGTATTATCAAAAACCTGGTGGTAACCGGTCCTGCTGACTACGCAAACTGCCTGCGTGTTAACGGTGCAGAAGCCATTGCTAATGCAGAAAGCGGCGAGCTGTCAGTAACCCACTCAACCGTCGCTTGTGCAGCAGCGAATAACTTTGGCTCTGACATCATTGACGGTGACACCACAGAAGCCTGGTTCACTGGCCAGACGGGCAACACCGTCACGTCTGCTGCTAGTGTTGGCCTGACTGGCTATCTGCCAACGTCTGATTCAGCGCTGCTTGGTTCAGGTTACGACCTGTCAGGTGATAATGGCTTCTTCGACAGCACCGATTATCAGGGGGCGTTTGATGGCCAAACTGACTGGACACTGGGTTGGGTAACTGTCGGTCTGGAAGATTAATCTTCCGGTGAAATAAGGAAAGCTGAGGCGTGTGAGCGCCTTGGCTTTTTCTGTGAATAAGCAGACGACCACAGTTACATTAGGAGTTGTTAAGATGAAAATTAATGAAAAGTCCGTGCTGAAACTGGCCAGATTGTCTCTGGCTGTGGCAACGGTACTTGGCACCGGCTTTATGAGCTCGTCTGCACTGGCGCAGGACGCCGAAGCGGAAGACGAGGTAATTGAAGAGGTTGTCGCAACCGCCACGCGTCTTAAAGGGACGGCGGAAGCCGTGCTGCAGGAGCGTCAGAATCAGGCGTTCGTTGCCGATATCCTTGGCGCAGACCAGATTGCCCGTACCGGTGACAGTGACGCCGCCGCGGCACTTCGTCGTGTAACCGGTCTGACACTGGTTGACGGCAAATTCATTTATGTCCGTGGTCTGGGTGAGCGATATTCAAGCACACAGTTAAACGGCATGAACGTACCCAGCCCGGATCCAACTCGCTCGGTGGTACCGCTTGACCTGTTTCCATCAAGCATTATTGAAAGCCTGAATGTACAGAAATCGTACTCTCCGAATATGCCGGGGCATTTCGGTGGTGGTGCAGTGAATATCCGCACCAAGTCAATTCCTTCTGAATTCGTTTTCAACGTGACCGGTGGCCTTGGCTGGAATACCGAAAACAGTAATGACGGTTTGTTTTATTCTGGCGGTGATGACGACTGGACTGGCCGTGATGATGGCACGCGTGCCTTGCCGGCAATGATTAAGAATGGTCTGGCTGAAAGCGGCTCAGCAGGCTTTGAAGGTAATTCGTCAAGCACGCTGGCTGATGCCCAGGAACGACTGGCGTCGTTCAACTGGAATATCGGACCGGATGAGAAGTCTGTCGATCCTGACTTTAACCTGGGTGCCACGCTGGGTAACAACTTTATTCTCGACAATGACAGCGTACTGGGTTTCCTTGCCACAGTTGCCTACAGCAACCAATGGCGCGTGACCGACGAACAGCTGGGTAACGATATTGGTGGCGGTCAGGAAAATCCGCGTTTCACCAAGTACCGGGATATGGTTTCAACCGAGCAGACTGTCACCTGGAGCGGCATGCTTAACGTAGGTTATGAGTACAACAGCAACCACAAGGTTGAGCTGGTGAACATGATCCTGCACGACATGCGTGATCGTCTGCGTGATGGCTATTACTACGACGACAGTGAAACCGTGCCGGGACGTGAAGAATTCCGTCGCATGGACGTTATTTTTGAAGAGCGGGAAATGGTGTCTACCCAGTTAAAGGGAACACACAACTTCCTCGACTTTATGAACGGCATGTATGTTGACTGGTACGTGGGCACAGCTCGTGCGTCCCGTGAGGCGCCGGATATTCTGGAAGCCACTTTCCAGCAACTGTATGACGCAGAGGGTAATCTGACGCTTGAGCGTCTGGATGACACCCCCGGAACGAACATGAACCGCCAGTTCCAGACCCTGGAAGATAACTCTGATACCTACGGTTTCAACGTTATCTTCCCGTTCTACGGCAGCGGTTATGATATTGAAGTTAAGGCGGGTAGTGATTACTACGAAAAGACCCGTGACGGTGAAAATATTGACCTCATGATCCGTAATTTCGGTATCAGTGACGACTACAAAGTTGGCTCACGTCTGGACGAAATCTTTACCGCAGAGAACATCGCTAACCCCGATTTTTATGCCAGCTCAACCGGCCGTAGTCTGTTTCAGGACAACACCGGTGAAGGTGATAAATATGCGGCGGCCAGCAAGCTGACGGCGGTGTATCTGATGGCCGATGCGTTCTTTAATAATAAATGGCGTGTCAGCGGTGGTATTCGTTGGGAAGAGTTCCAGCAGGTTTCCATTCCGTTTGTTGAGCACAGCGATAAGTTTGCGCTCGAAACCGAAGACCTGATGGACGCGATCTACAACGAAGATGACATTCTGCCTTCACTGGCTCTGACGTATATTCAAAGCGATGCCATGCAGTATCGTTTCAACGTCAGTAAGACGCTGATCCGTCCTGATTTGCGTGATATCAGCACCACGTTCTTTATTGATCCATTAACCGAGTTCCTGGTGCGTGGTTCGCCGTCGCTGGTGGAAACCGAACTGACCAATATCGACTTCCGCTGGGAGTGGTATATGTCTCAGGGTAATAACCTGTCGGTAGCATTGTTCTACAAAGACATGAAAAACCCTATCGAAATGGTCCAGTTTGACGGTGGTGAAGGTGTACCTCAGCTGCTGACGGCTAACGCAGAAACCGGCGAACTGTACGGTGTCGAAATGGAATTCCTGCACGACCTGTCATTTATTTCTGATACTTTCAGCAACTTCTTTGTATCAGGTAACGTGACGCTGTCAGATTCTGAAGTCACCATCGGCAGCGATGATCAGGATTCACTGTTTTCTCAGCAGGCACGGGCTGCCTATGGCGGTACGGTAACGGCAACGATTACCAATGACGTTCGTCGCCTGGTTGGCCACTCTGAGTGGGTAGCTAACCTGCAGCTTGGCTGGGATTCCGATAACGGTGAGCACTCAGCCTCACTGGTCTACAATGCGTTCGGCGAGCGTATTATCGCACCAGGGGTACGGGGCTTTGAGGACGGTATTGAAAATCCGTTCCACTCGCTGGATGCAGTTTATACCTACTATCCTGATTTCAACACGACAATCAAAGTCAGAATTCAGAATATTCTGAACGACGACAAAGAGATTGAGCAGGAAGGGCTGTTACTTCGTAAAGAAACCGTCGGCACAAGCATTCGTGCCACGTACAAATATACCTTCTGATGAAAATAGCCCGGCACCTGCCGGGCTTTTTCATTGTCAGTTATTTCAATACGTTACAGTCCACACTGGCGCATCTGCCAAATCAGTCTCCAAGTATGACAGTCATGTAATAAAACTGTCACAGAAAGTCCCTATCCTACGCGCAGAAATTACTATGTCGGTTGATCCGATTTCTTTTAAGCAAAAAGGTTTGAATGTATGAAGCTTTTTAACTCGTTGCTGATAACCGGTGCATTACTGTCTGCGCCAGTTATGGCTCAGGACGACGACTTAAAACCCGTTGTCGAAGAAGCAGCAAAAATTAATAAGTCAGCGGCTGAATCGCAGGAAAAGATTAATAAAATCAATGATCAGATTGATTCTAAACTTCAGCAGTTCAAAACTCTGAACAAAGAAATCGAAGGACTCGAAGTCTACAACGCGCAGCTGCGTAAGCAGATTGCCAACCAGCAGCAGGAAATGGCTGATCTGAATGCGGCAATTGACGAAGTGTCTGTTGTCGAGCGTCAGATTACGCCGCTGATGATTCGTATGATTGACGGGCTTGAACAGTTTGTTGAACTGGATGTGCCTTTCCTGCCGGAAGAACGCGCGAATCGTATTGCTGATCTGCGCGCCATGATGGATCGCGCTGATGTCGCCCCGTCTGAAAAATTCCGTCGTGTGATGGAAGCGTACCAGGTTGAAATGGACTACGGCCGCACGATGGAAGCCTACAGTGGTCTGCACACTATCGACGGTCAGGAGCGTGACGTTGAGTTCTTACGCTTAGGTCGCACTGCACTGATTTATCAGACCCGTGACGCGAGCCGTCAGGGTGTCTGGAACAAGCAAACCCGTCAGTGGGAAGAGCTGGACAGCAGCTACCGCACACAAATTACCAAAGGCCTGCGCATGGCCAAGAAACAGCTGGCGCCAGATATGCTGATGCTGCCTGTGGCAATTACAGACTAAGAGGTTTTTGAGAATGTTGAACGTGATGAAGAAAATCGCTGTTGGTCTGACAGCCCTTGGACTTAGCGCCGGTGTAATGGCACAGGACGACCGTGCTATGGACCTGGACGCGCTGCTTAAACAGCTTGAAGAAGGCCAGTTCCAGCAGTCGCAGCAAAATAAAGCGCGTGAGCAGGAGTTCGTACAGAAGCGTGCCGAACAGGACCGTATTCTGGCAGAGACCCGTGCGAAGCGTGACGCCATGCTGGAACAGTCTGAAAAACTGGAAACCCAGTTTGAAGAAAATGACTTTAAACTGGCTGACCTGCAGGGGGCACTGGATGATCGTCTGGGCTCACTGAAAGAACTGTTTGGCGTGCTTCAGCAGGTTGCTGGTGACACCAAAAACAAATTCTATAACTCAATGATTTCTGCGCAGTACCCGGGTCGTTCTGACTTCCTTGATCAGATGGCACAGGAAATGGGCTCAAGCTCTAAGCTGGCTTCTATTGAGGAAATTGAGCGCGTCTGGTTTGAAATGCAGCGTGAAATGACCGAATCGGGCAAAGTCACCAAATTCACTACTGATGTAGTAGAAGCGGGTGGCGCTAAAGTAAACAAAGAAGTGGTTCGCGTTGGCCCGTTTGCGCTGGTTGCTGATGGCAGCTACCTCGAATACAACGGTGTAACCGGCACTGTGTCTGAGCTGATTCGTCAGCCGGCTGACCGCTACGGTGAGTCTGCGCAGGCACTGCAGAACTCAAACGGTGAGATTGTCGAGCTGGGCATTGACCCGACCGGTGGTTCTATCCTGGGCCTGCTGGTACAGGCGCCAAATCTGCAGGAGCGTGTAGAGCAGGGTGGTGTCGTTGGTTACATCATTCTTATTGTCGGTGCATTCGGCCTGCTGCTGGCGCTGGAGCGTCTGGTATCACTGTCACTGATTCGTATTAAGGTGAACAAGCAGCTGAAGAGCAAAGAAATCAAAGACAACAACCCGCTGGGCCGCGTGCTGAAAGTACGTGACAAGTACCCGGAGGCAGACACCGAGGCGCTCGAACTGCACCTGACAGAAGCGATTCTTGGCGAGGTGCCTAAGCTGAGCCGCAACCTGACAGTGATTAAGATCATCTCAGTGGTGGCACCGCTGATGGGTCTGTTAGGTACAGTAACCGGTATGATCAACACCTTCCAGGCGATTACCCTGTTTGGTACCGGTGACCCGAAACTGATGGCCGGTGGTATTTCAACCGCGCTGGTAACCACGGTACTGGGTCTGGTGGTTGCGATTCCGATGACACTGCTTTACGCCATGCTGAACACGCGTAGCAAGAACATCGTGTACATCCTGCAGGAACAGGCATCAGGCGTTATCGCAGAGCGCGCCGAACGGAGCTAATGATGATCGAGTTTCTGGAAGCAATTCGCGATTTCACAGAGACGGGTGGCCAGGTTCTCCTGGTCATCGGCCTGCTGATATTCGTTATGTGGCTTTTGATCCTCGAACGTGCAATGTATCTGCTTATCTGGCACAAGCAGGCGAAAAAAGACGCCATCGCGGCGTGGAAGGCGCGTGAAGACCGCTCCTCCTGGTTTGCTGAACAGATAAGACAGAAAACGATTTCACAACTGACTATTCAGTTAAACGGCAGCATCCCTATTATCCAGGCGCTGGTGGCATTATGCCCCTTGCTCGGCCTGATGGGGACGGTGACAGGAATGATTGAGGTATTCGACGTCATGGCCATTTCCGGTTCAGGAAATGCCCGCTCGATGGCTTCGGGCGTATCGAAAGCCACCATTCCTACCATGGCCGGTATGGTGGGTGCACTATCTGGTGTATTTGCCGCCACCTGGCTGAACCGCATGGTGAAATCCGAACGCACGCATCTTGAGGATGCCCTGATAGTTAAACGTTAATGCACGTGCATTAAGGTAAGGTAAAGATTATGAAGCAGCACTTTCAAAACCTGGTCGATGAGGAAGAAGCGAACATCGACATGACACCCATGCTGGATGTCGTATTTATTATGTTGATCTTCTTCATTGTGACTGCGTCATTTGTCAAAGAGGCAGGGATTGACGTTAACCGTCCGGAAGCAGCGACAGCAGTGAAAAAGGATCGCGCGAACATTCTTATCGCGATTTCAGATAAGGGTGAAATCTGGATCAACAAGCGTCGCATTGATATCCGTGCCGTACAGGCCAATATCGAGCGTCTGCACGCAGAAAACCCGCAGGGTACTGTGGTGATCCAGGCCGATAAAGAGTCGAAAACAGATACCCTGATTAAAGTGATGGATGCATCACGTGCAGCAGGGGTCTATGACGTGTCAATTGCAGCCCAAGAGCAGTAGACTATGCCTCGATTTATCATTGCGTTTGTCATTTCACTGGCAATTACGCTGGGCCTTTTCTTTCTGATGCAGTCGCTCATTAAAATGGGCGGCAGTGCACTCACAGAGCCTCCGCAAGGCAGTGTGCTCGACTTTGTGCGCGTGAAACAGGAAGAACAGGTCGAGAAGAAAGATCGTAAGCCGAAAAAGCCGCCTAAGCCGGAAGAGCCACCCCCGCAAATGGAGCAGCCGCAAATGGACTCGCCAAGCCCCGACGCTGAGGGCACCAGCATGGACTTTTCTGCCGATGCTGCCGGTGATGTTTCGCTTGAAGGCGGGCTGGCCCTGGAGTCGGGCGACGGAGAGTACCTGCCAATAGTGAAAGTGGCACCGGCTTATCCGCGTCGTGCGCAGCAGCGGGGTATCGAAGGGTTCGTTATCGTTGAATTTACCGTGACCAAGCAGGGCGCAGTACGTGACCCGATTGTTGTGGAAGCGAATCCTGAGGGAATATTTGAGCAGGCCGCTCTGGATGCGGTGCTGAAGTTTAAATATAAACCGCGGGTTGTAAACGGCGAGCCTACCGAAGTGTCTGGCGTGCAAAACCGTATTACCTTCCAGATTGACGGGTAACCCTATGAGAGTAGTGACGATGAAATCAATGCTCACTGTGTTAACCACAGTCGTATCACTGGCTGGCGTTGTCCTGCCTGCGGCAATGGTGTCGGGCGACGCTGCTGCCCAGGAAGTGAAGGCCAGCGAAAAGAAAACCCGTAAGGTGCCGACGCTGCGTTCAAAAGTTTACGAGCAGCTTGCACGTGCACAGTCAGCTGCTGATGATGAAGGCGATGTCGCCAAGGCAATAGCGATTCTCGATGAAGTGCGTGACAAAGACCACTCGATGAATAGCTATGAACGCGCCATGATGTACAACTTCTATGGTTTTATTTATTACAACGATGAGCAGTACGATAAGGCGCTGGCATCGTTTGAGCAGGTAGTGGACCAGCAGCCGATCCCGAAAAAGTTTGAGATGACGACGCTGTTTTCACTGGCTCAGCTGCATCTGATGCAGGGTAATTATGACAAGACCATCTCGTTCCTTGAGCGCTGGGAAGCCTTGCACGACGGTGATATTCCACCGAAAAACAAAGTGGTAAAAGCACAGGCGTACTATCAGGACAAGCAGTTTGCGAAAGCCGAAAAAGAAATCACTCAGGCTATTGCAGATTTTGAAGCCGAGGGCATGCGTCCGGATGAAGGCTGGCTGATCCTGCAGCGCGCGATTTTTTATGAGCTGAAACAGCCTGAAAAAGTCAAAGACGTGCTGGTAAAAATGGTCAAGCTGTTCAACGAGCCAAAATACTGGATCCAACTTGCCGGTATGTACGGCGAACTGGGTGAGGAGCGTAAGCAACTGGCAATTATGGAAGCCGCTTATCAGCAGGGCTTTGTCGAAACGGCTGGCGATATCTTCAATCTGGCTCAGTTGTATTATTACCACCGGGCTCCCTACAAAGGGGCGTTGCTGATGGAACAGGCCATGAAGGAAGGAACGCTTGAAAAAAACCTGCGTAATCTGAAATTCCTGGGCCAGAGCTGGACGCTGGCAAAGGAGCAGGATAAAGCGATCCCTGTCATGATGCAGGCAGCAGAGTTGTCGGAAGACGGCGAGATTGATGCACAGCTTGCGCAGATCCTGTTAAATGAGCAGCGCTGGGATGACGCCATTGCTGCAGCGGACCGTGCGATCGAAAAGGGCGATTTGCGTAATCCCGGTATGCCGCACCTGATTAAAGGCATGGCGCTTTACAATAACAAGCAATATGCACTGGCACTCAATCAGCTGGCCGAGGCCGAAAAGCATCAGCGAAGCCGTGCGATTGCCCAGCAGTGGAAGCAGTTTGTTCAGGGCGAAAAGGCCACCGCTGAGCAAATTGAAGCGGAGCTGGGTTCCAGCTAACGCAGTACGATCATAAAAAAGCCCGCTTCATGCGGGCTTTATTTTTTTACTTCGCCAACTAATTCGCATCCCGCAGTGACCGTCGCAATATTTTGCCTACAGTCGACTTTGGCAGTTCGTCCAGTACCGTAATTTCACGCGGTACTTTATAGCCTGTAAGCTGTTCTCTGCAGTAGCTAATCAGGGCGTCCTCACTTACCGGCTCAGACAACGTAACAAAGGCGCAGACACGCTCACCGCTCTTGTCATCGGGCTTACCGATAACGGCGGCTTCCATCACACTGTCATGTGAGGTCAGAACATCTTCTACTTCGTTCGGGTAGACATTAAAGCCTGAGACCAGAATCATGTCTTTCAGACGGTCGACGATTTTAATCGCGCCGGACTCGGTACGTATACCGATGTCACCGGTTTTAAAGAAACCGTCGTCGGTCATCACTTTCGCGGTTTCATCGTCACGCTGCCAGTAGCCCAGCATGACCTGGGGACCACGTGCCGCAATCTGACCAGCCTCACCGTCAGCGACCGGTTTGTCATGGGCGTCCAGCAGCGCAATTTCTGTGGCATCCAGCGGCAGCCCCACGGTGCCGATTTCCTCTGCGCCCGGGTTATTAAAGCACAGCACAGGCGCGGTTTCAGACAGCCCGTAACCTTCTGTGATGGTACACCCGGTTACCTCTTTCCATATGCCCACGGCGGCCTGCGTCAGTGCAGTACCCCCTGACAGCGTGAGTCGTAACTGAGAGAAATCGAGTTTGCCGAATTCGGGGTGGCGACCCAGACCGACGAACAGGGTATTGATACCGGCAAAGGTGGTAAACGCATACGGCTTAATAGCGCCGATAAAGGCGTCAATATCCCGCGGGTTGGGGATCAGAACAATATGTGCGCCTTTGGCAAAAAAGGTCATCATGCACACGGTAAACGCATAAATGTGATACAGCGGTAACGGGCAAATAACTACCTCTTCACCCTCGCGGAAGTTGGCGCCCAGACGGCCAAGTGTCTGCAGGCTGTTAGCCAGAACATTACGATGGCTCAGTGCGGCACCCTTCGACAGGCCCGTCGTGCCGCCGGTGTACTGCAGCATACAGAGATCGTCCAGACTACCGGCAGGACGCGCTGGCAGTGTGGCATCTTTATATTTTTCCAGAATGGCGGTGAGTGCGATCGCGTCGTCACGCGAAGGAGCTGTCGCCGGGTTCAGCAGTTCTGTCGCCGTCGTTGACACCACACAGCGGATTGCCGTGTCGTTTTCTACGGCTTTGAACTTGCCCATCAAATCATCAAGGATAACCAGCGCAACCGCACCGCTGTCGGAAAACTGATGACGCATTTCCCGTTCGGTATACAGCGGGTTCGTATTAACGACAACCAGCCCTGCACGGAGCGCGCCATACACCGCGATAGGGTTCTGAATAAGATTGGGCAGCTGAATGGCGACACGGTCGCCAGGGCTCAGGCCTGCTTCTTCCAGAAAATATACCGCTAGCGCGCGCGAGTGCTGTTCAATCTCGGCAAAGGTCAATGTCTGGCCAAGCGCGGTATATGCAGGGTTGTCTGCGTATTTACTGAAGACGGACTCGATGTAGTCAGCAAGGCAGGTTACGTTATCCGGGTATTGCAATTCGTTCATTGTGGTACTTCCTGAAGACTAACGCGTAAATCGCACCAAGCTGTAACCTTAGCAAAGCATCAAAAGCTTTCACACTATGTTTACATAATGATCAAATATTCATGAGGCTGATGGAGAACTATTCAGCAGGCGTAGCCGGCAAAATACCGCCCCTCCCGCCGCTCCGGCCAGTGCCTGCAGAATAAACCCGGCGGTACTGCGTGCACCCGCAATTAAGGTGACATTGAGCAGCGGCTGCATGGCCAGCAGCATGGTCATGACAGCCAGTGCGCCGGCCAGCATATACAGCGCTAAGGCGCGCGAGGGTAACTGTGGTCGCAGCAAAAAGCGCACAACCAGCATCGCCAGCAACAATGCCACCAGCATTGCAGAACCATAGGCGGGCAGCAGCCCCCACAGATCATAAACTGTCATTGCCAGCCAGTCTTTCACTGGAATGGACACGCCGACCGACGTCAGCCCGGTCAGTACCATCTGTGAGTGGCAGATGCTGGCGAGCACGTATGCCACAATCCAGGCGGGGATCAGTGTCACAATAAAGCGGAATAGTACTGCCACTGCGGGTTCCTCAGCGTTGTGTAATGTGATTTGGCAATGTTAGCCGGGTTGACAACAGATATACGACAGCATAACCAAAAAAGATGTCAGCATACTAACCTGATCGCATTTTCCGTTTTTCCCGTTTAGGATACCACCACCTTAGCTTTTATCTTTATCAGGCTTATGATCCGACTTCTCGTTAGTGCCGGTATGCTGTTTGTCAGTTTAGTGGTGTCCGCACAGGAAACGCCGCCGTATACCGTGACGCCGATTGCTGGTCCACTTAACAAGCCCTGGACGGCGGTGGAATTGCCCGATTCACGCTGGATAATTACCGAACGTGACGGCCATGTGGTGGTTGCCGATGACGACAGTCTGACCCGCTATCGCGTGCCGTTACCCGGGCTGTATGTCGACGGGCAGGGCGGACTGCTTGACCTTGCTCTGACCCAGGATTTTACTCTGTCAGGTAAAGTCATGCTGACCTACGTAAAGGGGACCGCTGACGCCAACACCATGGTGATCGCCAACGCAGATATGGCGCCGACCGGGCAGCTTAAAAATATTACCCCGGTACTGGAAGTTACACCCACACGCGCGACGCCGGTGCATTATGGAGGCCGACTGGCAGTATTGAATGATGGTACCTGGCTGGTGACATCCGGAGACGGCTTTGACTATCGCGAACAAGCTCAGGTCATGTCGTCCCAGTTTGGAAAAATTCTGCGTTTTCAGGAAAATGGAACCGCACCATCTGACAACCCGTTCCCGGATGCGCCCTACGTTTACACCCTGGGCCACCGAAATCCACAGGCGCTGGTGGTCGACGAACAGTCAGAGACTATTTTCGCCCATGAACATGGCCCGGCTGGCGGAGACGAAATCAATCAGATTGTAGCGGGCAACAATTACGGCTGGCCGGTGGCGACGCTGGGTCTGGACTACAGTGGCGCGAAAATTTCTCCATTTAGCGCGTATCCTGGTATGACCGCGCCACTGGTTAACTGGACACCGTCTGTCGCGCCGTCGGGCATGGTCAGGTACACAGGTAGCCTGTTTCCGTCACTGCAGGGCAGTTTGCTGGTCACCACGCTAAAAGCGAAACAGTTATTGCATGTCGATTTGACGAAAGAAACACCACAGATTCAGCCAATATTTGCTACGCTCAATCAACGGCTTCGTGACGTCACACAGTCACGAGCAGGTGCGGTTGTTGTGCTGACTGACGGTGATAATGCACAGCTGCTTGAAATTGTGCCGGCGCAATAGCCGGGCTGAATACCGGCTATAAACGCAGTAAAACCGGATTAACATTCAAATTTATGCACCAAGCCGTTATAATTCCGCCGATTTATCAGTCATGACCTGCTACAAGACCGTTCATTTTTGTGTGGCAGGTATAACCAAGAGGAAGAGATCGTGTTACAAGAATATCGCAAACACGTAGAAGAACGTGCGGCCGAGGGGATCCCTCCCAAAGCGCTGAACCCTGAACAGGTAGCGGGCCTGGTAGAACTTCTTAAAAACCCGCCGGCAGGCGAGGAAGACTTTTTGCTGGAACTGATTTCTGAGCGCGTTCCTCCTGGTGTTGACGAAGCCGCTTACGTTAAAGCCGGATTCTTAAGTGCCATCGCAAAAGGTGAAGAGTCATGTGACCTGATCTCACGTGAGAAAGCAGTTGAACTGCTGGGCAACATGCACGGCGGTTACAACATCGCGACCCTGGTTGACCTGCTGGATGACGACGCACTGGCGCCACTGGCAGCGAAAGAACTGAAACATACTCTGCTGATGTTTGATGCCTTCCATGACGTGGAAGAAAAGCACAAAGCAGGTAACAGCCACGCGACTGACGTTATGAAGTCGTGGGCAGAAGGTGAGTGGTTCACTTCACGTAAGAAGATGGACGACAAAATGACCTACACCGTGTTCAAGGTAACCGGTGAAACCAACACAGATGACCTGTCTCCGGCACCGGATGCATGGTCTCGTCCTGACATCCCGCTGCACGCCCGTGCAATGTACAAAATGACCCGTGACGGCCTGACGCCGGAAGAGCATGGTGTAGTGGGTCCAATGTCACAAATTGAAGAAGTGAAGAGCAAGGGTTACCCGGTTGCTTTTGTCGGTGACGTTGTCGGTACCGGTTCATCACGTAAATCGGCGACTAACTCTGTACTGTGGTTCTTCGGTGAAGACCTGCCAGGCGTTCCTAACAAACGCGGTGGCGGTGTCTGTATCGGCAGTAAAGTGGCGCCTATCTTCTTCAACACTATGGAAGATGCCGGTGCACTGGTATTTGAAGCCGATGTAGAAAAAATGAACATGGGTGATGTGATCGACATCTACCCGTATGAAGGCAAAATCACTAACCATGAAACCGGTGAAGTGCTGGCTGAGTACGATTATAAGTCTAAGGTTATCCTGGACGAAGTTCGTGCAGGTGGCCGTATTAACCTGATTATCGGTCGTGGTCTGACCGAAAAAGCCCGTGAGTCTCTGGGCATGGGTCCATCAGATCTGTTCCGTAAGCCAGAGCAGCCAGCTGACAGTGGCAAGGGTTTCACCCTGGCACAGAAAATGGTGGGCAAGGCATGTGGTATGGAGGGCGTTCGCCCGGGTACCTACGTTGAGCCTAAGATGACGACGGTTGGTTCGCAGGACACTACCGGTCCTATGACCCGCGACGAACTGAAAGATCTGGCATGTCTTGGCTTTACTGCCGATTTGACCATGCAGTCATTCTGTCACACGGCGGCGTATCCTAAGCCGGTTGATATCGAAACTCAGCACACACTGCCTGACTTCATCATGAACCGTGGTGGTGTAAGCCTGCGTCCTGGCGACGGTATTATCCACAGCTGGCTGAACCGCATGCTGCTGCCTGACACTGTAGGTACCGGCGGTGACTCCCACACCCGTTTCCCTCTGGGTATTTCATTCCCTGCGGGTTCTGGCCTGGTGGCCTTTGCGGCGGCGACCGGTGTTATGCCACTGGATATGCCTGAGTCGATCCTGGTTCGCTTCAAAGGTAAGCGTCAGCCTGGTATCACACTGCGTGACCTGGTACATGCGATTCCTCTGTATGCCATCAAACAGGGTCTGCTGACCGTTGAGAAGAAAGGCAAGATCAATGCGTTCTCAGGTCGTATCCTTGAGATTGAAGGTCTGGAAGATCTGACCGTTGAGCAGGCGTTCGAATTGTCTGATGCATCAGCAGAACGTTCTGCTGCCGGCTGTACAATCAACCTGTCTGAAGAGTCGATTGCCGAGTACCTGCGTTCAAACATCACCATGCTGCGCTGGATGATCAACGAAGGCTACGGCGATCCGCGTACCCTTGAGCGTCGTGCACAGAAGATGGAAGAATGGCTGGCGAATCCGCAGCTGATGCGTGCTGATAAAGACGCAGAATACGCTGAAGTGATTGAGATTGACCTGAATGACATCAAAGAGCCTATTGTATGCTGCCCTAACGACCCGGATGATGCGAAGACATTGTCTGACGTTGCCGGCGATAAAGTAGATGAGGTCTTCATCGGCTCATGTATGACCAACATTGGTCACTTCCGTGCCGCCGGTAAGCTGCTTGAGCAGTACAACAAAACACTGCCTACCCGTCTGTGGATTTCACCACCAACTAAGATGGACAAAGCGCAGCTGATGGAAGAAGGCTACTACAACATTTACGGTCGTGTCGGTGTGCGTACTGAAATGCCGGGCTGTTCACTGTGTATGGGTAACCAGGCACGCGTGGATGCCGGTGCGACGGTACTGTCTACGTCTACCCGTAACTTCCCTAACCGTCTGGGTGACGGCGCTAACGTATACCTGACGTCTGCTGAGCTTGCCGCGGTGGGTGCTATCGTTGGCCGTATTCCTACAACGGAAGAGTACATGGAGTACGCCGGTAAGATTGATTCAATGGCAGCTGATGTCTATCGTTATCTGAACTTCGACAAGATCGACAGCTTCAAGAAAGCGGAAGAAGATGCCAAAGCTAAGATCATCCCAACGTTGAACGTTGCCTGACTTGGCGTATAAACTGACAAGCCGGGCACCGTAAGGGCCCGGCTTTTTTTATACCAGTAAGGAAGACCTATGCGAGTGTTGTCACGTGCGGTACTGATTGGCTTGCTGCTTTTGCTGACCGGCTTTACCGAAGTGCCGGTGGCGTTTGATAAAGCAGAGATTGAAATTAACGACACCACGTACCCGGTGGAATTTGCCTACACGTTTGAGCAGCGGGCACGCGGTCTGATGTTTCGCGAGAGCCTGTGCGAAAACTGCGGAATGTTGTTCTTATTCCAGCCCGAAAAGCAGGCCAGCATGTGGATGAAGAACACGCTGATTCCGCTGGACGTGGCATTTATCGACAGAAACGGCGTGATTACCGACATAAAACCACTCAAGCCGCATGACCTGACGTCGGTCGGCGCATCGAAAGTGGTGACGTATGCGCTGGAAATGAACCAGGGCTGGTTCGCTGAGCACGGCGTACGTGCCGGTGACCAGATCATTATCCGACACTAACGATATTGTATCGTTGAACCCGAACAACCGGAGTTGACCGTGACAAATGCTTTAACCATTGCCAAGTTTGGTGGTACCAGCGTTGCGAACTATCCCGCAATGCAAAATTGCGCCCGCATTGTGCATAGTAATCCAGATACCCGTATTGTGGTGGTCAGTGCTGCCGCAGGCGTGACAAATCATCTGGTTACGCTGGCTCACACCGCGCTTACCCAGGATCAGATTGAAGCCACCTGTCAGGCCATTACTGATATCGAGCTGGCCATCGTCAATGCGCTTCAGGACAAGTCAGATGTGGAGCCTAAACTACAGGATCTGCTGGACGAAATGCGAAGCCTGGCATTTCATGAGGAAATACTGCACCGCCACGACTTAAAAGATCAGTTGTTGTCGATGGGCGAGCGTATGTCATCGCTGTTATTTGCCGAAGTGCTGGCAGAGCAGGGGGCCACAACCATCAACTTTGATGTGCGCAAGGTGCTCAGAACCGACAGTGAGTTCGGTGCCGCAGCCCCGGATATTACTGCTATTGCAACATTGTCAGAACAATTGTTGAGCCCGGAAATTGAGCATGCTGTGGTGGTCACGCAAGGGTTCGTCGGGGCCGACGCAGAAGGTCGCACCACCACGCTCGGTCGCGGCGGGTCAGACTTTACTGCTGCGCTGCTGGCAGAAGCCCTGGATGCCGAGGCCTGTGAAATATGGACCGATGTCACCGGCGTTTACACCACCGATCCGCGAATTACACCCGCAGCCCGTCCACTGCCTGAATTAAGCTTTGAGGAAGCCGCTGAAATGGCAACGTTCGGCGCGAAGGTACTGCATCCAGCCACCATGGAGCCGGCACTGCGCAAAGACATTAAAGTGTTTGTCGGTTCCAGTAAAGAGCCGGAGAAGGGCGGTACCTGGATCATGCGTGACTGTGAACATGAGCCGCCATATCGGGCAATTACCCGCCGCAAAGAGCAGGTGATGGTCACAGTGAAAACTCCCAAAATGATGTATGCCCAGGGCTTCCTGCAGCAGGTCTTTGCAATTATTGCTAAACACCGTTTAAGTGTGGATCTGGTGACCACCTCAGAAATCTCAGTGTCGTTTACACTGGATAATCCTGCTAACTCGGTGGCACAGCGTCTTAATAAAGAAACCATCGCGGAACTGGAAACGCTATGCGATGTGAAAGTGGAAGACGGGTATGATCTGGTTACGGTGGTCGGAAACAACATGCAATCTGCACCGGGGATCACCAGCAACATTTTCGCTGCAGTGGCAGATTACAACCTGCGAATGATTTGTTTTGGGGCCAATCCGCACAATATGTCATTTCTGGTGGATGAAGCGACCAGTTCGGATGTAGTAAAAGAACTGCACAAAGCACTGTTTGAATAATCTTGCTGCACACCGGGGGGGTGATGCATGACTATTCAGGAACGCAGATAGTGGGTACGCGGGCGATATGGCTGATTGTGGCCGTCGTCGCCCGATTTACGGCGTTTGCACCGCGTTTACCACCTTTTGCAGTCCGTCATTCAGGCGTTCAATGGCATTGGCCACTTCGCTGACCATGTCTGACGCCTGATTCGCCTGTTCGCAGGTACTGCCAAGGCGCTTCGCGACACTGCCGGTCAGTGACTCATTGGCACTGACCACATCATTAATTTCCTCCGTCGATTTGCTGGTTCTGCCGGCCAGTGCCCTGACTTCATCAGCGACCACGGCAAACCCGCGGCCCTGCTCACCTGCTCTGGCGGCCTCAATGGCAGCATTCAGCGCCAGCAAATTGGTTTGTTCGGCAATACCTGTAATCGTACTGACGATAGCACTGATCTTCTCAGACTGCGCCAGCAGCTTATCCATTTCGCCGGCAACACCGGTCAGCTCTGTTGATACGGTTTGCATTGAAGAGGACATCATCTCGAAGGTTTGTGACGCTTCTACAGCAACCTGTTCGGTTTCAACCGACGTGTCGCGTATAGTGGCCTGTACTGCCTGCTCACCCAGTACCCGCTGGGTAACGTTAGTGGCAAACAAAATCACTTTATAAACCTCATTCTTGCCGTTTTTGATGGGGTTATAATTTCCCCCGATGAAGACGGGGTCGCCATTAGGGGTTTGCCGGGGAAACAGACCCGGGATGAACTGCCCCTGCTTTAATGCGTCCCACATCTGACGATGTTCACTGTCGCTGATGATATTCGGTGGACACAGTTGTTTGTGCTGGATCTGCTCGGGTTTTACTCCTTTTAAATGAAAGGCATTGGCGAAGTTGTCATTAAATGCCAGGCACTTTCCTGTCGTGTCGAATTCTGCCACGACCATAGAGCGGTTGATGGCGGCATTCATGCGCGAGCTGTCTCGTAACTGGCGCTTTTGGTCAGTGATATCTTCAACAATGTGTAGGTAGTGGTCAGACTGGCCCTGAGGATTTCCTGTATACAGCGTTAATACACTGAACCAGCTAAGCAGGCCGTCCTGCTGCCGGAAGGGTAACAGCCAGCGGCTTTCCTGACGTTCTCTGGCCGTTCGGCACCAGTCTTTGAACTTTCCGGGTTCTCCCCAGTGGCTGTCAAACAGCGTGGTAATAGAGGTATTCAGTAACGTGTTTTCGGCCCGTGACATCAGCTTTGCTACTGGCAAATTAACGTAGGTGATTTCACCACCGCCTGTGGTTTCCATACAGGGCACACTGGTACGCAGATTACTGAGCAGGGCAGATGCCATTTGTTGTTCTGCCTGGGCTTCGTGGTCAATGATCGTCGGCGAATCTTCTCGTTTTCTGAAAAACACGGAGGCTTCCTTTCGTTGCAAGCGATAATGCTGTATTTCCAGTGTAGTTAGCCTGATAGAAAAGGTGTGATTTATTTGGCAGTTATCAAACAAAAAAGCCCGCCTGATGGCGGGCTTTTCGCTAAATAACAAGCGAACGTTAACGATTAACGTGACACGTCTTCGTATTTTTTATCCATCGCCTTCAACGTTTCCTGCGACATGATTACCGGCGCAGCGGACAGGCTGGAGTTTTCCCATAGTTCAGGATACAGCTCCTGCCAGTTGTATTGTTTTACCGGGGCAAGACGGGGGGCCAGGAGCAGAGGATCTGTTTCACCCCAATACTCACTGTTGTATAACCAGCCGAACGATTCGAGCGAGAACATCATGCCATCGTCTTCAACGGTAAGCAGGCGCCATTGTCTGCGTCGCTTGTAAATATCTTCTCTGTAACCGTCCATCTGTACGGTATTTCCTGCCCGGGACCACTGCCAGTTAAGGCTTTCTCTATCTGTGATAAATGACTGATAGTCATCATCGAAATTAGGATAGTAGCGCCCGAAGGTGCCATCTTCGTCAAAGTAGAAACCGAACAGGATATCAACAGTCGGAATATCCTCGTTCCAGCTACTTTCGATGTGACCATTAATCATGGCGGTCCAGATAACCGGCAGATCAGATGTTACCTCCACGTCGGCGACAGCAGCCTCATCAACCGGTACCAGTTGTGCTACGTATTGGTAACTGCCCTCTTCATTTGAAGTACGGAAGAGCGCTAAGAGGCGTGTTCCAAAGGTTTTAAACGGCTGGATGTGATAGGTGTTGCCTCCGACTGACATACTCAGTGCGTCACCGGCCACGTTCCATGTACCTGCCATGCCACCCAGTTCGGTAGACAGCGTCTTATCACTGTCAAAAGACACCACGTCATACATCAGACCGTCATATACGCCAATCGGCTCGGCCTCACCCTCTACGTAGTAGGTTTTCTGCGAGTTGAAATACAGCGCCCAGTCAGATTCAGTCACCGCGGCTTCAGACACTGCGATCACTGACGACATATCGGCATACTTCATCACCGAGGTAGCGCTGTCTGTGTAGCTGAATGAGACCGGCACTTCTGCATCGTGATTCAGCGTCAGGGTGTACTGGTAATTGGATGTCCAGGCGCTACGTACAACACCATCTGAGTCGCTGTTTTTCAAAAACTGATCAGAGACGCGGGTGGTGGTAATGATTGGCTGGTAGCCGGGCACCAGACCGGCCTCACACATTGCGGTCATGCTGGCAGCCGCTTCTTCACCCCACTGCTCAATGAACCAGTCGTTCTGTTCATTGCCACAATAAGAGTAACCGATACTTTCATTGCCAGACGTGAATGTGGCAGACACGACACCGTCGGTCAGTTCCCATTCAAAATCAGAAATAACCACGGCACCGTTGTAGTCAGCGCGGGACGCTGTACCTGTTCCATCTGCATTGAAGGTAAAGACATCCCCACCATAGACCAGTGTTTTGCGCGAGAAGAACTGTGCCCAGGTCTTACCCGCAACATCATCGTTGGTGTAGTTGGTCGCCAGCGCCTCGTCTTTGAGGGTTTCTTCAATGGCGTCATTGAGCGCGTTCTGGTGCTCTTCGGTAGGCGTGCCGTCCTCATTCAGAAAGCCATTTTCCTGAAGGTAGGTTGTAGTGGCCTCTTCAATGGAGGTGTCAGGGTTACTGAATATGGTCAGCGTGGTCTCGCCCTCTGGCAGCGGGTAATCCGGGTTGTCGGCCAGCAGTTTGATAAAGCCAGCCAGTGCCATCAGGGCGTCGTCGTTGAGCTCAGAGCTAAAGTCAGAGAAAGTGCCTTCTCCCCCGTTTTCAACATACTCGCCATAGAGCAGGGTTGAAGCGGTAGACACATGTGACACAATCAGCGAGGCATCACTGTCACTGCTGATGGTGCGTCCGTCTTCGGCGGCCATCAGGCGTGGAGCATTGCTGGCCGGGGTATCTTCGCCGGTCAGTGCCATCAGCGTGTCGGTGAATGAGCCTAATGACGATACCAGGCTGATATGGCTTTGTTCGCCCACACCGTTACCACTTAGCAGCATGCTTTCATTGTCATCACCACTGACCGTGATAGTCAGCTCATAGCTGCCGGAGGCGTCCGCCTGGGTGGTAAAGGTTTCACCATTTACCGTCACTGATACCTCCGCATTGGCGACCGGCGCATCGGTCACCAGTCCTGACAGGACCAGCGACTGACGGTTAGTGATGGTGATCTCACCCGTGGCGGTATTTTCGCCGTCGCTGATTTCATAGGTGAGGGTATCCACACCCATCGCGAGATTCTGTGGGGTATAGACAATCATGTTGCCATCAATGGCCGCGCTCCCGAGTGTCGCGGTGTCAGAGATTTCGGTGATGGTCAGGGTATCGCCTTCGGCATCCGCGTCATTGGCAATCACGTCAATGGTAATGGCAGCACCGTTTAAGGTGTCAGCCACGTCATTTTCTGTGGTTGGTGCAGTGTTAGCGGGTGGCGGTGGTGGCGTTTCTGGTGTCGGTGCAGAGCTTGATGAACCGCCACAGCCAATAAGTAAACTGACAGTGGCGGATAGTGTCAGTGCCCGAAATGGTATTTTTTTATTGTTCATTTTTGATCCTTCGAGGGAGCATTAATTTCCTGTTTCCAGGCTGGTTCACGCCGGTGCGCTGGAAAATTGTGGGAAGGAACAACATAACGAAATCGACGGGGAAGTAGGGTTCGTAGCGTCCTTGCCATTGGCGCTTAAACTAGCGTTTAAATTTTGTTCAGGCAATCACTTATTTCTGTCAGACATACACTGTTACAAAAAAACAGCCCGCATAATGCGGGCTGTTGCGTTGCCGGAAATGCCTGGACGCATATTTAGTGAGATAACTTCTCGTATCGCTTGTCCAGCGCCATGATCTCGTCTTTAGACATACCATCCGGTGTAGCGGAGAAGGTCGAGTTTTCCCACTGTTCAGGATAAAGCTCCTGCCAGTTGTATTGCTTTACCGGGGCAAGGCGTGGTGGGAGTATCAGAGTATCTCCACCCCAATATTCACTGTACAGCCAGCCGAAGGACTCAAGAGAAAACATCATGCCATCCTCTTCAATGGTTATCAGTCGCCATTGTCTGCGTCGCTTGTAAGCGTAAGGTACAAATCCGTCCATTTGCACTGTGTTGCCATCACGAGACCACTGCCAGTTCAGATTGTCTTTGTCAGTAATGATGGATTGGTTGTCGTCTCTGGTGTCCGGATAATAACGTCCGAATGTACCGTCTTCGGCAAAATGATACCCAAAAAGAATGTCCAGGGACGGAACATCGCCATCCCAGTAGCCCTCAATGTGACCATTAATCATAGCGGTCCAGATAACCGGCAGATCAGATGTTACCTCTACCTCAGCGACAGCGGCCTCATCAACCGGTACCAGTTGTGCTACGTATTGGTAATTACCTTCTTCATTTGAGGTGCGGAAGAGTGCCAAGAGGCGTGTTCCAAAGGTTTTAAAAGGCTGGATATGATAGGTGTTACCTCCGACTGACATACTCAGTGCGTCGCCAGCCACATTCCATGTACCTGCCATGCCGCCCATTTCGGTAGACAGCGTCTTATCGCCGTCAAAAGACACCACGTCATACATCAGACCGTCATACTCCTCAATGGGTTCGGCTTCACCATCTATGTAAAACGTTTTCTGCGAGTTGAAATACAGCGCCCAGTCAGATTCAGTCACCGCGTCTTCAGACACTGCGATCACTGACGACATATCGGCATACTTCATCACTGAGGTAGTGCTGGTGGTGTAGCTGAATGACACCGGTACTTCTGCATCGTGATTCAGCGTCAGGGTGTACTGGAAATTGGATGTCCAGGCGCTACGTACAACACCATCTGAGTCGCTGTTTTTCAAAAACTGATCAGAGACGCGGGTTGCGGTAATGATTGGCTGGTTGCCAGGCACCAGTCCTGCCTCACACATTTCTGCCATCGTCGTTGCGGCATCTTCTCCCCACTGCTCAATGAACCAGTCGTTCTGTTCGTTGCTGCAAAAAGAGTAACTGATACTTTCATTACCTGACGTGAATGTGACAGACAGGACACCGTCGATAATTTCCCACTCAAAATCAGAAATAATCACGCTACCAAAATAGTCCGACCGTGATGTGGTGCCCGTTTCATCTTCATTAAAGGTAAAGACATCCCCACCATAGACCAGTGTTTTGCGCGAGAAGAACTGTGCCCAGGTAGCACCTGCAACATCATCACTGGTGTATTTTGCAGCCAGCGCCTCATCTTTGAGGGTTTCTTCAATGGCGTCATTGAGCGCGTTCTGGTGCTCTTCGGTAGGCGTGCCGTCCTCATTCAGAAAGCCATTTTCCTGCAGGTAGGTTGTAGTGGCCTCTTCAATGGAGGTGTCAGGGTTACTGAATATGGTCAGCGTGGTTTCGCCCTCTGGCAGCGGGTAATCCGGGTTGTCGGCCAGCAGTTTGATAAAGCCAGCCAGTGCCATCAGGGCGTCGTCGTTGAGCTCAGAGCTAAAGTCAGAGAAAGTGCCTTCTCCCCCGTTTTCAACATACTCGCCATAGAGCAGGGTTGAAGCGGTAGACACATGTGACACAATCAGCGAGGCATCACTGTCACTGCTGATGGTGCGTCCGTCTTCGGCGGCCATCAGGCGTGGAGCATTGCTGGCCGGGGTATCTTCGCCGGTCAGTGCCATCAGCGTGTCGGTGAATGAGCCTAATGACGATACCAGGCTGATATGGCTTTGTTCGCCCACACCGTTACCACTTAGCAGCATGCTTTCATTGTCATCACCACTGACCGTGATAGTCAGCTCATAGCTGCCGGAGGCGTCCGCCTGGGTGGTAAAGGTTTCACCATTTACCGTCACTGATACCTCCGCATTGGCGACCGGCGCATCGGTCACCAGTCCTGACAGGACCAGCGACTGACGGTTAGTGATGGTGATCTCACCCGTGGCGGTATTTTCGCCGTCGCTGATTTCATAGGTGAGGGTATCCACACCCATCGCGAGATTCTGTGGGGTATAGACAATCATGTTGCCATCAATGGCCGCGCTCCCGAGTGTCGCGGTGTCAGAGATTTCGGTGATGGTCAGGGTATCGCCTTCGGCATCCGCGTCATTGGCAATCACGTCAATGGTAATGGCAGCACCGTTTAAGGTGTCAGCCACGTCATTTTCTGTGGTTGGTGCGGTATTAGCAGGTGGCGGTGGCGGCGGATCCTGAATCGTCGTATCTGAGTCAGAGCTGCCACCACAGCCAGACAGCAACGCCGCTGTCATGGCTGCGCCACAGAGAGTAAGTTTCATGTTTTCCATTGCGTTTTCCTTAATTACGCTACCGGCAGCGAAATACAACAACAGATAACCGCGAGCTATACGCAGGTGACTACCGGATAATGAGAAGCTGTACATCACCTTTTATTGCTTTTAATTCGAAAGGTGCTTGCGGATAAACAGGGGGGCAAAGCGGTCGAGACTGATCATGACGAAGAGCGCGTCATGACAACGGCGTATCTCACTGGTAACGTTGCTTCCCTGCTTACCATTGAGCAAAAAGTAGACAAAGATTGGTGGTTGTGCAAGAAATGACTAGTCCTGATATAAGTTGACACTTATTTCAGTTTAAAGCGCCCGGTGAACTTCATCGGGCGTTTTGTATTTTAGGGCCAGATGCGGCCTTTTCTCATTATAAATCGCGACAGACT
>NZ_JBFNPK010000024.1:0-39604 GCF_040812025.1 Alteromonas nitratireducens | reverse complement strand
GTCTGTCGCGATTTATAATGAGAAAAGGCCGCATCTGGCCCTAAAATACAAAACGCCCGATGAAGTTCACCGGGCGCTTTAAACTGAAATAAGTGTCAACTTATATCAGGACTAGTCACGATGCAAACTTACAGCGCGTTTTCAAGCTCTGGTAATACGTCGAACAGATCGCCGACCAGACCATAATCTGCAACCTGAAAGATAGGTGCTTCCTCGTCTTTGTTAATAGCAACAATCACTTTGGAATCTTTCATACCCGCCAGATGCTGGATAGCGCCGGAAATCCCCACCGCGATATAAAGCTGCGGGGCAACAATTTTACCGGTTTGACCAACCTGCATGTCGTTAGGTACAAAGCCAGCATCAACAGCAGCCCGTGATGCACCAATTGCTGCGCCCAGTTTGTCAGCAATACCCTCAAGCAGCGAGAAGTTCTCACCATTCTGCATGCCGCGACCACCAGAGATGACCACGTCCGCGGCAGTCAGCTCAGGACGCTCAGACTCTGTCAGTGTTTCCTCAACGAATGAAGACAACGTCGATTCCTTCACAGTATCCACAGACTCTACCGAGGCACTGCCATCCGTACCGGCAGCATCAAACGACGCGGCACGCACCGTGATGACCTTAACGTTGTCAGAAGACTGCACAGTCGCAATCGCGTTACCCGCGTAGATTGGGCGGACAAATGTGTCAGCAGACTCAACACCGATAATGTCAGAGATCTGCGCCACATCCAGCAGTGCCGCCACGCGAGGCATAAAGTTTTTACCCGTCGTGGTAGCTGCCGCAAGAATATGCGTGTAACCACCGGCCAGTGACAACACCAAATCAGCTGTGTTTTCTGCCAGCATGTGTGCGTAGGCTGCATTATCCGCAACCAGTACTTTGCTGACGCCGCTCAGCTTCGCGGCCTGTTCAGCGACGGCACCACAGTTTTCGCCGGCAACCAGTACATCAATGTCACCGCCCATCTGCGAAGCGGCAGTGACCATTTTGGCAGTTTCTGACTTCAGATTGGTGCTGTCGTGCTCTGCAAAAATCAAAATACTCATGAAATCACCTTCGCTTCGTTTTTCAGTTTATCAACCAGTTCTGCTACATCAGCGACCTTAATACCACCCTGTCTTTCCGGTGGCGGCATCACTTTAAGTACCTTCACGTTAGATTCCAGCGACACGCCAAAGTCAGCAGCCGGCTTCACGTCAAGAGGCTTACGCTTGGCCTTCATGATGTTAGGCAGTGACGCGTAGCGTGGCTCGTTCAGACGAAGATCGGTGGTCACAACAGCTGGCAGCGACAACTGCACGGTTTGCAGACCGCCGTCAATTTCGCGGGTTACACTGACTTTGCCGTCGGCAACCGCCACTTCTGACGCGAACGTACCCTGTGGCATGCCTGTCAGCGCGGCCAGCATCTGGCCGGTCTGGTTATTGTCAGAGTCAATACTCTGCTTGCCCAGAATAACCAGTTCAGGTGACTCTTCTTCCACCACTTTTGCCAGCAGCTTTGCGATTTGTAGTGAATCCAGGCTCTGGTCAGTGTCAATCTGAATGCCACGGTCGGCGCCAAGCGCCAGGGCCGTACGAATCTGTTCCTGACAGCTTTTATCGCCGACCGATACAACGACGACTTCTGTCGCTACGCCTTTTTCTTTCAGTCGAACGGCTTCTTCAACAGCAATTTCGCAAAACGGGTTAATTGCCATTTTCGCATTGGTCAGGTCTACCGCAGAATTGTCTGCCTTAACCTTAACTTTCACGTTGTAGTCAATCGTGCGTTTGACCGGTACGAGTATTTTCATAATTACCTCAATCGTTGAGTTTGCCGGTGTCTGCAAGCATCCGGAAATTTGAGATTCTCTACCAATACGTTTTAGTGATGCTGACGTATTAAAACAACTTAGAATATTTTCATCATCAGACAGCGTATACTTAGCGTATCTGATTAATATTTGCGTAACTTAACGTTAACGTAAACCAGCCAGAAATGTACTTACTGTTGACGTAAACGTCAACCTTGATTACCTTTCCGGACGGTGAATAATTTACATGTTTTTGACACTGCGCATTATTTGTTTCATCAATAGTGCACTATAAAACCCTACAAAAATAAGGAGTTTCCAGTGGAACGAGAATCGATGGAGTTTGACGTAGTCATCGTCGGTGCCGGTCCTGCCGGACTATCAACCGCCTGCCGGTTAATGCAGCTTGCTAACGAAAACGAGCAGGAACTGATGGTCTGCGTTGTCGAGAAAGGGTCTGAAGTCGGTGCACATATCTTATCTGGCGCCGTGTTCGAACCGAAAGCCTTAAACGAGCTGTTTCCTGACTGGAAAGAAAAAGGCGCACCGCTGAATACGCCGGTGACCGAGGATCATATCTACCTGCTAAACGATAAAACTTCGGCGCGAAAACTGCCGAATACGTTTACCCCTAAAACCATGCACAATCAGGGTAACTATATCGTGTCCATGGGTAATGTCTGTCGCTGGCTGGCCGAGCAGGCAGAGGCGCTGGGTGTTGAAGTATTTCCCGGCTTTGCCGCGGCAGAAGTGCTTTACAATGACGACGGTAGCGTAGGCGGCGTCATTACCGGCGATATGGGTGTCAGTGCCACTGGCGAAGAAAAAGACGGGTTCATGCCTGGCATGGAACTACGTGCGAAATACACGATTTTTGCTGAAGGCTGTCGTGGGCATCTCGGTAAAACGCTTATCGAGAAGTTCGAGCTGGATAAAGACGCATCACCACAACATTACGCGATTGGATTCAAAGAAATCTGGGACATTGATCCGGCCAAACATCAGCCGGGCCTGGTCGTTCACACTGCAGGCTGGCCGCTTAACGACGCAACCGGCGGTAGCTATCTTTATCATGCAGAAAACAATCAGGTGTTTGTTGGTCTGATTGTGGATCTGAATTACAAGAACCCGCACCTGAGTCCGTTTGACGAATTTCAGCAACTGAAACACCACCCGGTGATCAGTCAGTATCTGGAAGGCGGTAAGCGAGTCAGTTATGGTGCGCGCGCGATTGCCAAAGGTGGTTTTAATTCGTTGCCGAAAATGACTTTCCCCGGAGGTCTGTTGGTAGGTTGTAATGCCGGCACGCTCAATTTTGCAAAAATTAAAGGCAACCATACCGCCATGAAATCAGGCATGCTCGCAGCCGAATCGGTGTTTGCGGCAATCAGGGAAAACCCTGAAGCTCCGGTGAAAGAACTGACTGATTACACTGAACGATTCAAAAATTCCTGGGTGTACGACGAATTATATCGTTCGCGTAATTTTGGCCCGGCTATTCACAAATTCGGTAATTTCTGGGGTGGTGCATTTAATACGCTGGAGCAAAATTTCTTTGGTGGTAATTTATTCGTTACCCTCAAAGATGAGCACAAAGATTATGCGCAACTGCAAACCGCAGACAGCGCCGAGAAAATTACCTACCCTAAACCGGATGGCGTATTAAGTTTTGACAAGCTGTCGTCGGTATTTCTTTCAAATACTAACCACGAAGAAGATCAGCCCTGTCACCTTAAACTGAAGGATGCCAGCATTCCGATTGAGGTAAACCTGCCCAAGTACGCAGAGCCGGCGCAGCGCTATTGCCCGGCAGGTGTTTACGAGGTAGTTGAAGAGGCCGGTGAAACCCGTTTCCAAATCAACGCACAAAACTGCGTACACTGTAAAACCTGTGACATTAAAGACCCGTCGCAAAATATTACCTGGGTTGTTCCCGAAGGTGCAGGCGGTCCGAATTACCCGAACATGTAAATAAAAAATTAAAAAGCGACATCTTGTCGCTTTTTTTTTGTTCAGTAATTAATTATTATTCGACCGCTTAAATTTAATAATCAAAAGGTTAATCAATGAGCGCATTTCTGGATATTCTAACCCATGGAAGACGTTTGCAAGGTGCTGTAAAGGAATTAAGCATAAAAGAGCTTGAAGCTGTTCAGGAAAAATTAGCGGCAATTATAGAGCGACGCAAAGAAAAAGCCGAGCAGGATGCCCAGGCTGAATTAGAAAAACAGCAAAAAATTAAAGAAATCCAACAGCAAATGATCGAAGCCGGGCTGGATATCTCAGATTTAACGTTGACGGATGGTGAAAAGAAAAAACCTAAAGCCACCGGAAAGAAGCGCCCGGTAAAATATAAGTTAACCGATAAAGACGGTAACGAGCACCCGTGGACAGGTATCGGACGTATGCCCCGCGTGTATAAAAAAGCCCTCGATAAAGGCAAAAAGCTGGAAGATTTCGCTATCTGATCAGCCTGCATCGTCAATGGTGGCGCCGCCACCATTGATTTTTAATTTAATGCCCCCACTCCCCTACCATCCTGACAAAACAAACATGGGTATCCCGTGCTGAATTATTCTGTTTCAAAACAACGTACCAGTGATGACTGGGTTGTTCTTATCCACGGCTTATTCGGTGATGCTGATAATCTGTCGATGGTGCGTAAAGCCCTTGAACAGGACATGAATGTACTCAGTATTGATTTACCCGACCATGGTGGCTCGCCATGGGAAGACGCATTTAGCCTGACTGTCGCGGTAAACAAACTGCTTGCACTGCTCGATGAACTGGCACTCGACACGGTGAGTCTTCTGGGCCACTCGCTGGGCGGAAAAGTCGCCATGCTGACAGCACTGACTGCACCGGATCGTATCAGTCGTGTGGTTGCCGCGGATATTGCCCCGGTCTCCTACCCGCCCCGCCATGACGCCGTCTTTAACGGACTTAATAATGTCGATTTGTCGACTATCGAAAGCCGCAAAGACGCGGATGAGGCCATGGCGAAATACATCAAAGAGCCAGGCGTACGACAGTTTCTGCTAAAGAGCCTCACGCGGGATGAGGCGCGAGGCTGGCGCTGGCGGTTTAATCTGAACGGATTACAAACCCATTACCGCGCAATCACTGGCTGGCCTGACACCGACGCAGTCTATGACAAACCTGTCCTGTTCGTTAAAGGTAGCGAATCAGACTATCTGACCGCGGCTCACCGTGAGACTATTGCCGGTTATTTCCCGCAGTCAGCGGCTAAAATTATTCAGGGAACCGGACACTGGCTGCACGCAGAAAAGCCACAGGCATTCAATACCATCGTCCACCGCTTTTTAGTCGAAAATAAATAGCAAAACAGCGATTTTTTGGCGTGATAAATCGGTTTTTTTAAACGTTTTTCACTCCGAACAACGTACAGACTGTGGTATAGTCTGCGCGAAATTTGAGTCCAGAAAAGTTATGCTTGCTGAGAACTACGAACTGATAGAGTCGATCATGCTGTACGGCGGGTTATCCTGCCTGTTTATTCTGATGAGCATTGCAGTTCATGACGTACTCAAAAAAAATGATGTCCCTATGATAGGGCGCCTTGTTACCTATGGTGTACTGGGCATGGGAGCCATTGGTTTTCTCGCCAAAGGTATTATCGAATTATTCTGGTTAAGCACGGGTGTTTAACGCAAACCAATTAAGAGATAGAGGGTACTATGGCTAGTGTTGGCCTGTTTTTTGGTAGCGACACAGGTAATACTGAACACGTCGCAAAAATGATTCAGAAAGAGCTGGGGAAACAGCTCATTGATGTCAAAGATATCGCCAAAAGCAGTAAAGAGGATATTGCTGAATTTGATCTGCTGATCTTTGGTATTCCTACCTGGTATTACGGTGAAGCGCAGTGCGACTGGGATGACTTCTTCCCGGAACTCGAAGAGATCGATTTCACTGACAAACTGGTCGCCATCTTTGGCTGTGGTGACCAGGAAGATTATGCAGAGTATTTCCTTGATGCCATGGGCATGATCAGAGATATCGTTGAGCCTCGTGGCGCGATCCTGGTCGGTCAGTGGCCAACCGAAGGCTATGATTTCGAAGCCTCAAAAGGGCTGGCTGATGAGAACCATTTTGTTGGTTTGGGCATCGACGAAGACCGCCAGCCGGAACTGACCGAATCCCGCGTCAAGGCCTGGTGTAAACAACTTCATGACGAATTGTGTCTGGCTGAACTGGCCTGATACGTTCGCCACAAAAAAGCCCGGTTAACCCGGGCTTTTTTATGTCGGTCACAGCCTGAAGCGCTCCACGGCCTTTCTCAGACTTTCCATCTGCGCATCCAGTTTCATGGTGGACTCGTTGGCTTTTCGCGTACTCTGTGCACTCGAATCTGCCAGAGATACAATGGTGCTCAGGCTTTCGGCCACGTCACCGAGTAACACGTCCTGCTGTTGTGTGTCATTCACAATTTGTGCATTAATCTGGCTCAGGCGCTCAATGATGCCGTGCACACTTTCAACCTGCTCGCTCACCTGCTCGGTGATTGTCACACTGTCATGCGCCTGCTGGCGCCCCTCATTGATGGCAGACACAGCCTGGGCGGCATCTCGCTGAAGGCTGGCAATCATACTTTCTATTTCTTCAGTCGAATTATGAGTGCGGTTAGCCAGCGTTCTGACTTCATCCGCTACGACCGCAAACCCACGTCCCTGCTCACCGGCGCGGGCCGCTTCAATGGCCGCATTAAGCGCGAGTAAGTTAGTTTGTTCAGCAATGGTTTTAATCACATCGAGGATACTGCCGATATTGCGGCTGTTTTCATCCAGACGGGCGATGATTTCACCCGAGGCCTCGGCCTGTGTCGCCTGATGATTAACCTGATCACGGTTCTTTTTCACCAGCGCTGAAATTTGCTGACTCTGCTGCGACACCTCATTAAGCGATGCCATGGCCTGGTGGATCTGCTCCAGATTACTATGGCTGGTTTCCTGCACATGACGGGTGTTGGTTGAAGTGATGTTGACCTGCTCTCGCTGCGCATCCACTTCCTGGAGGCTCTTCTCCCCCATCGAGACACTTTGCTTGGTGATCGCAACCAGTTGTTTTTCCTGCTCCAGAATGTTGCCAATCAGGGCACGCAGGCTGTCTGTCAGGGTATTCACTTTCGCCGCCAGCGCGGTGAATTCGTCGTTACCGGTTTCTTCCAGTTTGGCCGTGAGGTCGCCACGACTTAACTGCGTCAGTCCCCGGTTGATTCGCGCCAGCGGGTTGGCAATGCTGCGTGTTGAAATCAGTGCCAGCACAAAGGCCGCGCCCAGCCCCAATACCGCCACAATCAGATTGCGAACCAGGTTATTTTGCACGGCATCCAGAATGGCCGTCTGTCCCGCCAGCGTTGACTCATTGACCCGCTCAAACAGCGCGTTGACGCTTTCAAGTGCATCATTGAGTGCAGTATTCGCGGCATTCCGGTGCTTGATACTGGCCGCTATGCTATCCAGCTTGGCCAGTTGCAGGCTAATCAGGCCACCATCGTCATTAAGCTCACGCAATAGGGTGTTGTACTGTTCATTGAACGCAGCCACCGTACCGCCATCATCGACGCCCTCAGCAAGTCGATTCAGGTAATCTTTATCGACGGCGAGGTTACTCAGCTGATATTCAAGATCTTCAACAATGCTGCGGGTCACCTCGGGATCGATGGTTGCTGCAAGCTCAGCAAATGACGTGTTCATCGTCAGCAATTTGTTATCAATGTTGGTGCCCGTCCCAATCAACATCTGGACACCGCGCGCATCAGGATCAAGATAGGACAAATCAAGCATCAGCGCACTGGCTTCGTCGGCAGTCGCAAGCACCACAGCCAGCTTTTTCTGCAGCTCATCATCCAGCCGAAGCCGGTCGCGAAGCGCATCGTACATGGCTTTACTCTGGCTGACATATTCACGACTGGACGTCAGGGCTTTGTCAGCTGTATTGCTGTCATTAACCTGCTTAATCAGATCTTCAATCTGGGTTAAGAATTCGTCTGACAGAGAATGGAATTGCGCACGGTTTGCTGACAGGGCGTCAGTGGTTTCTTCGTGAAACCCGTTTGCAGTAATGGTGGCCAGGGACAGGATCTCGGTTTTTACCTTAACCATTTTTTCCTGCACCGGCATTTTTACTTCTACAACATCGACGGCGGATGCTCTGATATTTTTTAATCCGAAATAAGACAGGATACTCATCAGCATCAATAAGCATCCGAATAAACCAAATCCCAGACTGATTTTTCTGATTACCGTTAACCGCATTGAATTACTCTTTTTATTAACTGCCTTGTCGGTAACTGATGTGTTTACCGTTAACGTCCGACCAGTTTAACAGCATGTTAAACTTATGCATGCATTATTTTAACTGCCTGCATCATCCGTTGTTCCGACAGTGATGCAGGTTACACGGCATCTCCTTATGACAGTATTAGCAATAGGTATAACCGTAATCAGGTTATCTGCTGATTTTCAAAAAACATAATGGTCAAATAATCAACGCCCCGCACAGGCACTCTGACGTTTTGCTTTTAAATCACTGACAGTTACCTATAATAGGGAGCAATTTATGAATGATGTATTTTGTGGTGAGCATGGATCAAAACAAAGAGTTAAAGAAAGCGGGCCTGAAGGTAACGTTACCCCGTCTGAAAATCCTGCAGATACTCCAGGAACCTGAAAATCAGCATATCAGCGCCGAAGATGTTTATAAGATCCTGATTGAGCAGGGAGAGGAAATCGGCCTCGCGACAGTGTATCGCGTGCTTAACCAGTTCGATGATGCCGGCATTCTCAACCGCCATCATTTTGAAGGCGGTAAATCCGTTTTTGAAATCAGCCACAAAGATCACCACGACCACCTCGTCTGCCTGAAGTGCGGTAAGGTCATCGAATTTGAGGATGACATTATCGAGGAACGTCAGGAACTGGTGGCAAAACAGCATAATATGAAGCTGACTCACCACAGTCTCTACCTCTACGGCGAATGTACCGACGGTAATTGCGACCAGCTTTAAAAAAACGCCTGCAGATGCAGGCGTTTTTTTATGCGTCGAATTTCATCCTGTGGTATGCATTAATCGCTGCCTCCCAGACCGGACCGGGCTGCCCGTCACCGATGATGGTATCGCCCACCCTGCCAACCGGCGCAATTTCTTTGCTCGAGCTGGTCAGCCAGACTTCATCAGCGTCAAGCAATGCCTGCACGGAGAATACCTGTTCGCGCACAGTAAAATTGCCGGCATTCAACGCCTCAAGGACCAGCGCCCTGGTAATACCCGGCAACAACTGGTTGTCGAGTGGCGGGGTATAAATAACACCGTCTTTTACCATAAACACATTGGACGAACTGGCTTCGGTCACTTCCTGTTCGCGGTTAAATAAAATGGTTTCGTGCAATCCACTTGCCGCCGCCTGCTGAAAGTGCATCACATTACCCAACAGCGACGTAGATTTAATGTGACAGCGCTGCCAGCGAAGGTCTTCTTCAAGCGCGACAAACAGCGGCTTTGCCAGTTCCCGACGCAAAGGCTGGGGCGGCGCAATGGCAAAGGCAAAGGCAAAAACCGTCGGTGTTACGTTGGTGGGATATGCATGAAAACGGCGCGTATCGGCGCCGCGACTGACGTGCAGATATAAACCGATATTCCCCTCGGGAATATCACTGCGGTTTTTTTCAATCAGGGTGGCAACCACGGTACGCCATGCCTCGTCATCCATATCCGGGTCGATACTGAGAGCGGCCAGACCACGCTTCATACGTGCCAGGTGGGCATTGAGTCCAACCGTTTTACCCTGATAACTGGGGATCACCTCATAGATGCCATCCCCGAACAAAAACCCTCTGTCCATCGGCGAGATCCTCGCCTCACTGAGGGCTAAATACTGGCCATTTAAATAGGCTGTTGTCACACTGTTCCCCTTGTTAACCGTGCCCGCTTCTGAAGCTTCAGCAAGTACGCAGCACGGGCGTCGTTCATATCGATTGCTTTAAAGGTGACTTCGTCGCCCGGGACTGCCTGTGCCAGCCGGTTGATGTCACTGAGTACCACACACCCAAGTTTTGGATAGCCTCCCAGCGTCTGACGGTCACGCATCATAATAATCGGCTGACCGTCTGGCGGTACCTGGATTGCGCCCAGATTAATACCTTCTGAACGCAGACTTCGGTTACTGCAGGCCACCGCAGTCCCACTCAGGCGGTATCCCATACGGTTTATTTTACTTGAAACCCGGTAGTCACTATTGAAAAAAAAGCTTTTGGCTGTGGCACTGAATGCATGGTGTTGATACCCCAGCACCACGCCAAGTGGTGCAGATAAATCATAGTTGGGCCGGTATTCCGGATTCAGTGTTCGCACCAGGCGCGGACTGACTTCAGCGAGTGGAATGGTGTCGCCGGCGCGCAGCGCACTGCCAATCCCGTCAAGCCCGCCAAGATGTTCGCGGGCAACGGTACACACACTGCCAATAACCGAGCGCACCGCCCAGCGAGCAGCAATTGCCAGGTATGCACGCTGGCCTGGCTTACCTGCCCGAACCTGTAAACTATCTCCCGGTGATACCGATACCGTTGTCCAGTCGGCCTGCTGCTGCTGATTGACGGCGAGGCTGGCTGCCGGTCCGGTTACCGCTACCTGAGCATGCACGTCCAGACGAAATTCGGCATCCCCCATGATTTCCAGCGCACAGGCATCACTGGCATTACCCACCAGCCAGTTCGCCCACCAGTAGGCGTCATGATCCATCGGACCTGACTCACAAAAACCAAAACGCTGTACGGCATTACGGCCACTGTCGATCAGCAGTGACAATAAGCCCGGATCCACAACGGTGAGACCTGTGGCAGGCAGACCTGTGGCAGGCAATCCTGTGGCAGGCAATCCTGTGGCAGGCAATCCTGATGAAGACGGTTTAGTCATCTTTCATCTCCCGGTATTCATGCTCACTCACCGGGTAAAATGACACGGTGTCTCCCACTGACAGACGGGCCGAATAGGTTTGCGTACCGTCAAACATGGAGAGCGGACAGAGTCCAAGCAAATTCCATCCGCCCGGAGAAGACTGAGGGTACACAGCAGTTTGTTTATCGGCAATGGCAACCGCCCCGGCAGGCACCCGGTCTCTGGGGGTCGTCAGCCGGGGACAGACAATGGCATCCGGCACCTCACCCAGGTACGCAAAGCCCGGCGCGAATCCAACGGCATACACGCGGTATTCGGTGCCACAATGCGTTGAAATAATGTTGGCGCCGGCTAACCCGGTCTGACGTGAGATGTCAGCCAGATCGTTCGCCTCCGGCGCGCCATACCATACCGGCAACCGGTGATGACGCCGAGGTGTGTTTTGCTGATGATCACTGACGTTGAGTGTTCGCAGTGACCGATACACACCGTGATTATCAATAGCCAGTGCATCAAACACCAACAGCAAAGAATCATACGCTGGCAGGGTATCTTTCAGCCAGCCAAACCCGGCCTCGCGAATTGCATGATCCCAGGCCTGACAGTGCTGATTGGCCTCGGTCAGTGATGCGCCGGAAAAATAGAGTATCAGTCCGTTCATACCTGCCGGTTCAATCGACCGGATGGCGGCGAATGGCGTCATGCATTTTCCTCTACGACGACAATTTACGTTTAGTCAGTGCCAGCCTGAGCTGCTCAGCCATAGCGATAGCGCCCGGTGAGTCGCCATGAACACAAAGCGTATCCACCTTCAGCGTCAGCGTCTGGCCACTTTCGGTGATGATAACGCCCTCATCCATAATTCGCTGAGCCTGCTCCAGCGCCTCCTGTTCTGACAGGACCGCATCAGGGCGTGTTCGTGGCACCAGTAGCCCGTTATCGGCGTAGCGTCTGTCCGCAAAGGCCTCAAATATCAGGTCAAGGGTATACTCAGCAGCTTCGTCCTGGTGGTGCAAAAATGACGGATGCGCCTGCATCATCAGCGACAGATTTCCCTCACCGGCCTCTGCAACCGCCTGCATGACGTGACGCCGAAGACTGGCGTCAGCCATCATGTCGTTATACAACGCGCCATGCGGCTTTACATAATCCAGCGTCACCCCCTGGATGGCTGTCATGCCCCGTAACGCACTTATTTGATAATGCAGACAGGCTATCAGTTCATCGGGCTTCATGGCCATGCTGCGACGACCGAACCCCTGTAAATCAGGATAAGACGGATGCGCGCCAACCGAGACATTGTGTTTTTTCGCCAGCGCAATCGCTTCGCCGATGGCTATGGGATCGCCAGCGTGAAAACCGCAGGCAACGTTTGCCTGATCAATATAAACCATGATGTGCTCGTCAACGGCCATATTCCAGGCCCCATAACTTTCACCTAAATCGCAGTTCAGTTTCATTGTGGTTTTGCTCTGTCTCGTGATTCGCTATTATGTTACCCGTTTTCAATAAAAAGTCAGTGTTGATGATTAACATAGGTCAGCTAAATACCCTTCGCGTCGGTGACGCCTTTCCCTTCGGTTTCGAACTCCACAGCCTGGATGCAGACGATCCCTCTACAGTAATTTATGCCCGTGAGGACGCGCCGGAAACGCTGAAACAGGGTGACGAAATTACGGTGTTTGTCAGTACGGATCAGCAAGGGCAACTGATCGCCCTGCCCGACGCGCCGGCGTTACAGCGCGGCCAGCTTGGGCTGCTCAGGGCGGTTAACGTCACCCACTTCGGTGCCTTTTTCAAATGGGGAAAGAAGCAGGATCTGCTGGTACCGGCAGACTATCAGGAGCGCCCGGTCGATACCGGCCGTGACTACCTGGTGTACGTCTTTTACGACAAAAAAACACAGCGACTGCTGGGTGCCACTAAACTGCACCACTTTTTCAGGGAAACCTCGCCCTATGTCAGCGAGGGGCAGACTGCGGAATGTGTGGTTTATGCCCGCACCGACCTGGGCTTCAAAGTTGTCATCAATGAGCAGGTGCTGGGCCTGCTGTTTCACAGCGACGCGTTTATGCCGCTGAGTATCGGCGATACATTTACCGGCGTGATCAAACATGTCCGTAGTGACGGCAAAATTGATGTGGGTCTGCAACGTCAGGACCAACAGGGTCGCGATGCACTGCAACAGGCTATTCTGGATGATTTACATGCCCATGGCGGTCTGTCTGTTGTGACCGATAAAAGCCGGCCCGAAGATATTTACTCGCGTTTTCAGGTGAGTAAAGGTGCCTATAAAAAAGCACTCGGTGCATTGTACAAACAAAAGCTGATTATCATTTCACCTGATTGCATTAAACTGGCAGACAGCAAACAGAAGGAAACATGATGAAAGCAACAGTTAAGTGGGACGGTGACCTGTCATTCACCGGTACAACCGAATCTGGCTATACCATGGTGATGGACGGTGCAGGCAAGGCCGTTTCACCCATGGAGTCGGTGCTGGTTGCAGCCGGCGCCTGTTCCAGTGTCGATGTGGTCGAAATTCTTAAGAAAGGACGGTTTGATATTCATGATGTACGCTGTGAACTTGACGCAGACCGTGCGGCCGAGCCCCCTCGCGTTTTCACCCGTCTGCATGCGCATTACGTCGTTACCGGCAGCGGTCTGACCGAGAAAGCCGTGGCACGCGCGGTCAATCTGTCGGCAGAAAAATACTGCTCAGTGATGCTGATGCTTGAAAAATCTGTAGACGTTTCGACCAGCTTTGAACTGGTCGACGCACCGGCAAAATAGCGATACCAACCACCATTTAGTCAAAAAGGCCAATCTGTAGGATTAGTCTTTTTGACTATCCAACCCGAAAACTCTCTATCCACCTGATTTTATTGGGAAATATTTTGTTACCTGTTGTGGCACAGTGGATGCTACCTGCCTGTTAACGTAATTTACACAACATCAGGTAATGACCATGGAATTCAAAAAATCACAGGCCATCAAACTATTTCTTGCGACAACGCTGGTAGGTGCCAGTCTCCAGCTAACCGGGTGTGGTAACGCTGAAGCCCTCGACGCCGCAGAACAACCAAAAGAAGAAGCCGTAGTTACTATTCCGGTAGAAGCCAGTCACCTGAACCGGGGCGAAATCTCGTCCAGCTACAGTACAACTGCCGTTCTTGAAGCCAAAGAAGAAGCCTTTGTTGTTGCCCGTGCATCCGGCATCATCGAAGATATCTTTGTTGAGGAAGGTGACTATGTAGAAAAAGGTCAGATCCTTGCTCAACTGGACAAAAAGCGTTACGAGCTGAACCTGACCAAAGCCCGTGCCGACCTGCGTGGTATTGAACAGGAGCTGGCAAAAATCAACAAAGTCTATTCTCAGAAGCTGGTCAGTGATGACACCTTTGACAAGCTGACTGCGCAGTTTGAGTCTGCCAAGGCTTCTGTCAGACTGGCCGAACTGGACTTAAAAGAAACGACCATTACCGCCCCCATCAGCGGCTATATCGCTGAGCGTAATGCCAAAGTAGGTAACCTGACCGAGTCGTTCCAGCGTGAACGCATGTTCCACATCGTCCAGCAAAAGCAATTGCAGGGCATTGTTTACCTGCCCGAGAGTGAATTACCTAACATTGTGAAAAACCAGACTGCCACGCTGCGTATTTCTGCCCTCAATAATGCCAGCGTTACCGCATTTGTTGAGCGGATCAGCCCGGTCATTGATGCGAATACCGGCACCTTCAAAGTCACACTGCGCGTGCCCAACGAAGACGAAACGCTGAAAGCCGGAATGTTCAGTGAAGTTGCCATTGAGTATGACATTCACCAGGACGCAACCCTGCTGCCACGCAAAGCCCTGGTCAGCATTGACAACCGCACCAGCGTATTTGTGGTAAAAGACGGCGTTGCCAGCAAGGTCGACATTACTACCGGCTTCGAAAGCGGCGACATGATTGAAGTGGTGTCAGGACTAAACGGTGATGAACAGGTTGTGGTGACAGGCCATCAGAATCTGAAGGATCAGTCTCCCGTTGATGTGGTTAACGGTTAATCCGGCCAACCGGAAGGAATGACGTTATGCGTATAGTTGATATTGCCGTAAAACGGCCGGTCGCCATGGCCATGTTCACCTTCGCTGTGCTGCTGTTTGGGATGGTGTCGCTGAACCGGCTGTCGGTTAATCTGTTACCTGAGCTGTCTTATCCCACGCTGACCATCCGCACGGATTATGACGGCGCGGCGCCGGCAGAAGTAGAGCAGCTTGTGTCCAAGCCCATCGAAGAAGCCATTGGCGTGGTTAAAGGGGTCCGCACTGTGACATCGACGTCCCGCGCCGGTCAGTCTGACGTCGTCATGGCATTTGCGTGGGGTACGGACATGGATTTTGCCAGTCTGGAAGTGCGCGAGAAACTGGATATTCTGCAGCTGCCGCTGGACATCGAAAAGCCCCGTCTGCTGCGTTTTAACCCCAGCCTGGATCCCATTATCAAAATGGGCCTTGGCTTTGCAGCAGATGACAGCGGTGCGCCTGTCAGTACTGCCCAGATGAAACGCCTTCGCGTTTACGCAGACGAACAGATCAAGCGCGAACTGGAGTCGATTGAAGGCGTGGCCTCGGTGCGTATTGGCGGCGGGCTGGAGAACCAGATCCAGGTGCTGATAGATCAGCAACGAGCCAGCCAGCTGGGCATTTCAGTAAACAGTATTATCGAACGGCTGCGTAATGAAAACGTCAACACTGCCGGTGGCCGTGTTGAGGATGGCAATCAGGCGTTTCTGGTCAGAACGCTCAACGAATTCGACAGCCTCGAGCAGATTGCCAATATGTACGTCGGCCGCTTCGAGGGCAAAAACATTCGTCTGAAAGAACTGGCGACCGTCACCGACAGCTTTAAAGAACGTGACGCTATCACCCGGTTTAACGGCAAAGAAGGCGCTGAAATTGCTATCTATAAAGAGGGCGATGCGAATGCCGTGGATGTTGCCAACGCGGTGAATAAAGCCCTGGTTCGGGTAACCGATGCCCTGCCCTCACAGTATCAGCTAACCACCGTTTACGACCAGAGTGTGTTTATCAAACAGGCCATCGATGACGTAAAATCTGCCGCCCTGATTGGGGGCTTGCTGGCCATGCTTGTCCTTTATCTTTTCCTGCGTGACTTCTGGCTGACGATGATTATCTCGGTATCTATTCCGGTCTCTGTGATTGCCACCTTTAACCTGATGTATGCCAACGATATCAGCCTGAATATCATGAGTCTCGGGGGTATCGCGCTGGCCGTTGGTCTGTTGGTTGACAACAGTATTGTGGTGCTTGAGAACATCGACCGTCACCGTCGTCAGGCACTGACCGACGAAGCGCGGGCAGACGCTGCAGCCAGCGGTACCCGTGAGGTCGGCAGCGCCATTGTGGCCTCAACGCTGACCACCATGGCGGTGTTTGTCCCGCTGATTTTTGTTGAAGGTATTGCCGGTCAGCTTTTCCGCGATCAGGCGCTGACAGTGTCATTCGCACTGGCAGCGTCACTGGTTATTGCAATTACCCTGATCCCTACGCTGGCGGCACGTCGCGGGCGCGCTGACACTGCGCCATTGCATGCTGACGTCTTCAGTGCGCCGGCGCCGGTCAAAGTGCGCGGGAAACTGGCCACGCTGATGTACTACATCACGCTGCCGCTGCGACTTGTACTGCGGGTTATCTTTGTCTATCTGCCTGCCAGCGCGGCAACACTCATTATTGGTCTGTGGCGCCTGATATCAAAAGGTATGTTCTGGCTACTGTCACCCTTAACCTGGCTGTTCAAGAAAGGCTTTGACGTGCTTGAGCGTGCTTATGAGATTACCCTAAAAGGCGCATTAGCCGCACGTATGATGATTGTGATGGTTGCGCTGGTCCTCACTGCAGGGTCAGTGCTGCTGATCCCTCGCCTGGGTATGGAACTGATCCCTTCCATGTCGCAGGGCGAGTTTTTTGTCGAAGTAACGCTGCCTGCAGGCAGTAAAATTGAACAAACCGATGCGCTGCTGGCCCGTCTGGCAGAGGTTGCAGAACGCCAGCCTGGCGTCAGCCGCACCTATTCGCTGGCAGGCACAGGCAGTCTTGTGAGTGCCGCACCCAGTCAGGGCGGTGATCACTGGGGTAAGCTCAACGTGGTCATGCAGCCAGACACGACCGTCAACACTATAGATGCAGTAAGATCGGTCATGCGCGAGTTTCTGCGTCGTCAGGCCGGTGTGCAGAGCCAGTTTGGCGAGCCGGAACTGTTCAGCTTTGACGCCCCTATTCAGATTGAGTTGCAGGGCTATGATTTATCCCAGTTGCAGCGCTATAGCCAGCAACTGGTTGCCGGACTGGAAAAAGAAGATCGTTTTGCCGACATCACCAGCACCCTGCGACAAGGTAATCCTGAACTGAAAGTGGTGTTTAATCAGGCGAAACTCGCTCGACTCGGTCTGGATGCCCCAACAGTATCCGAACTGATTGCAGCCAAAATTGGTGGCAAAGTTGCGACCCAGTACAGCATGGATGATCGCAAAGTGGATGTGCTGGTGAGAACCCTGGACGCCCAGCGCGATAATGTCGGTGACGTGAAGGCCATTCTGATCAATCCGGATGCAGAGCAGCCGGTGCCACTCGGCGCTGTTGCCGATGTCTACATGAGCATTGGCCCAAGTGAGATTACCCGGGTAGGCCAGCAGCGCGTGGCGCTCATCGAGGCCAACCTTGCCTATGGTGATCTCGCCCAGGGTGTGGCAAAGGCGCAGCAGGTGATCGACACGCTCAGGCTGCCACTTACCATTGATGCTGTTATCGCAGGTCAGAGTGAGGACATGGAGCGCAGCTTTACGTCTCTGCAATTTGCTCTCGCACTGGCGGTTTTCATGGTCTACCTGGTAATGGCCTCACAGTTTGAGTCTCTGCTGCATCCATTACTCATTCTGTTTTCTGTTCCACTTGCAGCGGCGGGCTCGGTGTATGGCCTGTGGCTGACCGGCACCCATGTCAGTGTGGTGGTCTTCATTGGCCTTATCATGCTGGCGGGCATTGTTGTTAACAATGCAATTGTATTGTTCGACCGCATTAATCAGCTGCGTGGTCAGGGTATGGACAAACACGCAGCGATCCTGTCGGCAGGTAAATCACGTTTGCGCCCTATCGTCATGACCACACTCACAACCGTTCTGGGTCTTCTGCCAATGGCCGTAGGCTTTGGTGAAGGCGCAGAGGTTCGTACACCGATGGCGATTACCGTTATCTTTGGCCTGATATTTTCCACCATGCTGACGCTGGTGCTGCTGCCAGTGCTTTACAGCCTGTTTGACCGTAAAGTGACAGACGCCGACACGGCAATGGAGAAGGAGCACGTTTATGGATAAGTTATCTGTCGCCGGCGCGGGCCTTGCCCGCTTCGCCATGCAGCGTCCGGTTACCGTGTGCATGTGCTTTTTCTCGATGCTGGTGTTTGGTCTGATTGCCAGCCAGCTGTTACCACTGGAAAAATTCCCCGGTATCGACATCCCAGAAATGGTTGTTGAGGTTCCCTACCGCGATGCGACACCGGCTGAGGTAGAGCGGATGATTACCCGTCCGGTTGAAGAGGCAATTGCCACGATGTCGGGAATCAAACGCCTGCGCGCCAGCTCTTTTGAAGATAAAGCCCAGGTGTTCGTAGAATTTGACTGGGACGAAAACATTAAGGCAAAAAGTATTGAGGCCAGGGAAAAAATAGACGCCATACGCCATCTGCTGCCAGCCGATGTTGAGCGGGTGCTGGTGTATAAGTTTAATACCAACGACATGCCGATTTTCCAGCTGCGCGTGTCGAGCGATCGCGACCTGTCAAACGCCTATGACCTGCTTGAGCGTAACCTGAAGCGGCCACTGGAACGTGTACCTGGTGTATCGAAGGTTGAGCTTTATGGCGTACTGAAAAAGCAGATCACAATCAGGCTGCGTCCGGAAAGCATTGCTGCCTATCAGATAGATACCACCCGCCTGGGTGAAACACTGAGAAATGCGAATTTCTCAATGACCGCCGGCCACATTTACACCAGTGATGAAAAAATTCTGGTCAACCCCATGGGTGAGTTCACTGACATTCAGGATATCGCAAACCTGATCATTCGTGACGGCATCCGCTTGTCCGATATTGCCGACATTGCTTACGAAATTCCAAAACGCAGCGAAGGACGTCACCTCGATCGCACGTTTGCGGTTGGTTTTAATGTGTTTCGTGAATCTGGCAGCAACCTGGTAGAGGTATCAGAACGTGTGATGCAGGTCATTGAGCGCGCCAAATCTGATCCTGAGTTTGCCGGTATCAACCTGTTTGTAATGGATGATACCGCGGACAGCGTGACCTCCTCTCTTGGCGATCTCATCATGGCGGGCCTGATTGGTGCCGTGCTGTCAGTGATTGTGTTGTTTGCATTTTTACGCCAGTTGTCCACCACGCTGATTGTGGTGCTGTCGGTTCCCTTCTCTATCTGTATCACACTCGGCGTCATGTATCTGGCCGGCTATAGCCTGAACATTCTGTCTCTGATGGGACTGATGCTGGCGGTCGGGATGCTGGTCGATAATGCTGTGGTGGTGACCGAAAGTGTCTTTTTAGAGCGTCAGCGCGATGCGAATGCGACGCGCGCAACACAACGCGGCGTGTCACGTGTCAGCCTGGCGGTGATTGCAGGCACAACAACCACCGCTATCGTATTTTTACCCAATATCGTTGGCGTAAAAATCGATGTTACGGTGTTTCTTGAACACGTCGCTATCGCTATCTGTATCTCACTGTTTGCCTCGCTGCTCATCGCACAAACCCTGATCCCGCTACTGGCGTCAAAGGTCAGGGTACCTGTGACGAAAGACAAGCCGACGCCGGGTTATATCCACCGTTATGGACGTATCCTTAACTGGACACTGAACAACCAGGGCAAGACCCTTGTTATTGCGGTGCTTATTCTGCTCAGCACGGCGCTGCCGATGTCGATGGTCAGCGGCGATGACGAGGGTAATAACAATCAGGAGCGTATCTGGCTGAATTATCACATTACTGATAACTACAGCGTTGATGAAGTTGAGAAAACAGTTAACCGCATGGAAGCGTTTCTGTACGAGCATCAGGACGAGTTTTACATTAAGCAGGTCTACAGTTATTTCACTAATGGACATGCGGTCAGCGGGCTTACCCTGAAAGACGATCTGCCAATCAGCGTGGCCCAGTTACAGGAGAATATCCGCGAAGCCATGCCACGGTTTGTTCGCGCCCGCCCCTCATTCCAGTGGAACTCCGGCAATGGCGGTGGTGTCAGGCTGACACTGCTCGGCGAGTCGTCAGATCGTCTTATGACCCTGGCCGACCAGATTGTTCCTATCCTTCGAAATATTGAGGGCCTTGAGGATGTTCGCGCGGATACCGGGGCCCAGCGTAATGAACTGCAGGTGCGTATTGACCGCGAAAAGGTCAATCGTCTTGGGCTGAACGTCAATGACATTGCCGGTCTTATCAGCACCGCGTTACGTGGCACGAACCTGCGCACTTTCCGCTACGGCGACGCAGGCGAAGTCAGTGTCAGACTGATGTATGGTCAGGATGTGCAGTCGTCGGTCGATGCGCTGAAAAATGTCACCATTTCTAATGCTGACGGCATCCGTATCTCATTGTCGATGATTGCCGACATTACCGTGGTGCCACAGCTGTCGCAAATCAATCGACATTACCGTCAGACGGCGCTCAGCATCGGCGCAAACCTGAGTGATGATATGACCGTGGAACAGGCGCGTGAGCGCATTACCCGGGTCATGCAGTATGTGTCTCTGCCGACCGGCTACAAGTGGAGTCTGGATGGCAGTTTCCGTCGTCAGGATGAGGCCGCAGCGGTTATGCAGATGAACATGCTGCTGGCGGTCTGTATGATTTATGTAGTGATGGCGGCGCTGTTTGAATCCTTGTTGCTGCCGACCTCGGTGATTACATCCCTGTTGTTCTCGTTTACCGGCGTATTCTGGGCCTTTATGGTGACAGGCACGCCAATGTCTGTCATGGGCATGATAGGCATGCTTATTCTGATGGGCATTGTTGTCAATAACGGGATCGTGCTGGTTGACCGGATTAACCAACTGGTGAATGAAGGTATCAGCCTTTATCAGGCGGTGCTTGAAGGCTGTCAGGATCGCATCCGGCCTATTCTGATGACCGTTGCCACCACGGTACTTGGGCTGGTTCCCCTGGCACTGGGCAGTACGCGTATCGGGGGCGATGGCCCGCCCTACTCACCCATGGCGATTGCGATCATTGGTGGTCTGCTGTTTTCCACGGTCACCAGCCTGTTTCTGGTTCCGCTGGCCTATGTACTGCTGCTGAAGCTGCGGTTCCACACACAGCGACTGATTGCCAACAGCCGGGCCCGGGTATCCCGCTGGGTAAGGGTATAACGCCAGCAACACCCGCCAGCAGTCATCCTGCAGCGGCTGATCGCTCTTTCTTTTAAGGAAATCGGTCAGCCGCTGCAAGGTTTTCACGCCCATTAGCTGCGGTTGCTCAGATATTCATAGACAGAGGTTGCTTTACGCTGAAGCGAAAACTCAATCAGACTGGAACCGTTACACGTCAGGCCGTTGTCTGCGGTAATCAGACGCAGCACTTCACGCTCACTCGCGCCAATCAGACCCACTTTTCTGCTTACACTGGTACGCAGCACACCAACATCATCCATCACAACGGCTTTACAGAAGCTTGAGAACTGTGTGTCACCAACAAAACGGTACTGTTTATCATCCATCGCAGCAGTCGCAGTTGCACTGACCAGTGCCATTCCTGCCAGAAAGGTTGCCGATGCCAGAGTGGTGAGTGTTTTGCTAACTTTCATGATGCATTCCTCAGTAAGTGATAATCAACGGTATTACCGGCGTCTCGCCGGACAAGGTCGCATTTACCGTGCATAAACAACCTGCATGGCCGCCCTGCACATTAAATTTGCACCATCAACATGAATAGTTCTGTTGTTTTATTGTATTTGGACGGTAAAAGTACGGTAAATCAGTATGTTACATAATCGTAAAAAACATATGGCACTGATAAATAACAATTTTTTCGCGGGCGTTATTACTAAAAAATATAAGTAGCAACACACTATTATGAAATAAATCTACAGATTGAGTTCGAAAAACCACCTGAAAGCGTGCTTGATCGAATTTTTTTACAAAAAAACGCCGCTTTTTCGTAAGCGGCGTTCATGTTTTGTAATTTAATTACGATCTATTCGTAGTTACGCCCACGTTTAACCGTGATGGTGTCGATATAAGCATGCCATGAGGCATAGCCAATTAGCGGCATTAATATGATAAAGCCGACAAACCCGGTGATAAAACCAACGGCGACGGCAGTGAAAATCATCGCGCCCCAAATCATCATGGGCAGTTTATTCACCCACACTGCATTGACACTGGTAAGTACGGCTGTCGCCAGATCGACTTTGCGCTCCATCAGAATGGGTTGGGTAAACGCCGTAATAAATAACATGCCTACGGTGAATACGGCACCAACAATGGTACCCAGTGTCAGAAATGGCAACAAACTTTCAAGGTTGTCATCCAGATAGGACGGATAAAGAGCATGAATAAGCGAAGCAACACGCAGCCAGAAAATCATCAGCACCATCAACAGGATGCCAAAGCCCCATTCATTCACAGCATTGCGGCGCATGGCACGTAATGAATGCCGCAACGTTGGGGTGTGCCCTTTCTCAAATTCCCAGCTGATATCATACAAACCGGCCGCAAGAAATGGCCCCACCAGCATAAAACACACCATTGCCGGCAAAATCACCAGATGCCAGCCTGTCATTTGTACCAGATACATGATGGCCCAGGGTAACAGCGCAAACAGCACGCCGTAAAAGAGGGTAAGTCCGGGACTTCTCAGCGCATCACGCAACCCCAGCGATAACCATTTAATTGGATCGCCTACGTCCAGTTCTTTACAGGGAATAACGCGAGCAATTCCACTTTCCGTGATGGCATTTTCCGGTGTTTCTTTAAATTGGTGCGACATGACAATAACTACCTCTGCAGTTTTCTTAGCTCCTGATCATCAGATGCATGGTGTCGACGTCAAACTCCCGGGTCGTAACCACTTAACATGCAGACACGTTGCATCCTCCCTAGTACCTACGATAGCCAGAGTTAACTGAGTTCACAAATTTTTTACAATTTTTTATCGTCTGGTTAAAGCAGATAGGACGGAATGCTGGCAGGCTGCCAGTGAATGACATCCTGAAAATGATCCCTGATGGCTTCGTTGAGGCTGGCAAAGCGGGTAACCGGCTGAGTTCTGCCGGTAATGCACGCCAGCGAAAAACGATGGCAATTGTTGCTGATGACATCGTAATCCTGGTACTGGAAAACTTTTTCCATGGCACGCCGGGCAGCGGCGTCATCTACCATTGGCTGTAACGTTGTATGACAGGCAACATAAATGCGGCTACCGGAACGCTGGGATAAAAAACGTCCCGGGGAAATAGCACGGACCAGCCCATTACCGTTCAGTTCGACAATATGGTTATCAACCCAGATACCGGTGTGCTGGAAGATTTCATAAATACCACAACACACCAGGGCACCATCAACAGGCGTAACCTGTCGGGCGTCTTTCCCCGGAAAATGACGAATATGACCGTCAGCCACCTGTTTTTCCCGGGCAATTTCTTTACCGGCATAGGCGGCAGCAAGACCTGCGCCCAGCCATAACAAGGGTATTGCCATACCATCTCCTGCATCAACACGCGTTTATAGCGGTTATTGCTTAGTATTGACGCAGTTACCCATGGGGTAAAGCCATTGCACAGGCTAAAGTGTATACAGATATGTCAGGCAACACAGCGAGGGGGTTGCTACCGGATGCAACTATGGATGGGATAACGGCTTTTTTGTTGGTGGGACGAAATACCACTTAGCAACAGCGCTGGTTTGCGATACTCTCAGTGTTATCCGGATAACACAGGTATTGTATGAAAACTGTAGTACGCTCACACAAACTGGATAACGTGTGTTATGACATACGGGGTCCTATCGCAGAACAGGCCCGCAAAATGGAGGATGAGGGGCACCGCATCCTGAAGCTGAACATCGGTAACCCTGCCCCGTTCGGTTTTGACGCGCCCGATGATATTCTGCGTGACGTGATCCACAACCTGCCAACTTCCCAGGGGTATTCAGATTCTGCCGGGATCTACGCTGCGCGCGTCGCGGTGATGCAGTACTACCAGCAAATGCAGATTAAAGATATTCGCGTTGACGATGTGTACATCGGCAATGGCGTGAGCGAAATGATTATGATGGCCATGCAGGCCCTGCTTAACCATGGCGACGAGGTACTGTTACCTTCTCCGGATTATCCGCTGTGGACCGCTGCGGTTAGCCTGTCTTCAGGCTCGCCGGTACATTACCGTTGTGACGAGCAGGCAGGCTGGTTTCCTGATCTGGACGATATCCGAAAGAAAATCACCAGTAAAACCCGCGCTATTGTGCTGATTAACCCCAACAACCCAACAGGCGCAGTTTATGACAAAGCCCTGTTGGAAGACATTGTAGTGCTGGCACGCGAGCACGGACTGGTCATTTTCAGCGACGAGATTTACGATAAAATTTTGTATGATGACGCACAGCATACCTGTATAGCATCACTCGCGGATGACGTGTTTTGTGTGACCCTTGGCGGCTTGTCGAAAAACTACCGGGTCGCCGGTTTTCGCTCTGGCTGGCTGGTTGTCAGTGGCAACAAACGCGTGGCGCGGGATTATATTGAAGGGCTCAACATTCTCTCTTCTATGCGCATGTGTGCCAACGTCCCCTGTCAGAGCGCCATTCAGACAGCGCTTGGCGGTTATCAGAGTATCAACGACCTGGTCAAAGAAGGCGGACGCCTGCGCCAGCAGCGCGATGTCGCCAGTGATATGCTGAATCAGATTGAGGGGATCCAGTGTGTTAAACCCAAAGGCGCGATGTACTGCTTTGCCCGTGTTGACGAGAAAAAGTTTAACATTCGTAATGATGAACAAATGATTTTTGATCTGCTGAGTGCAGAGAAAATCCTACTTGTTCATGGACGGGCCTTTAATCTGAATGAAGGCGTTTATTTCCGGCTGGTTTTCCTGCCCCACACCGATGTACTGGTACCGGCTATGGAAAAAATTACCCGCTTTTTCACGCACTACCGACAACAAGACTAATACGTAGGCCCTGACATGAAACAAAGCACCTTCTTAGCCTGGATCCTGCGCATGCCTCTGATCAAGCGCTGGGCACTGATGCACACTATCAAGCGTGAGAACATCGCCGAGCACTCACATCAGGTTGCGGTGATTGCGCACCTGCTTGCCGTGATAAAGAATACCCATTATCAGGGAACGCTCAGCCCGGAAAAGGCGGCGACAGTTGCGCTGTATCATGAAATCTCGGAAACCAAACTGCAGGATGTTAATCACGTTACCAAATATCACAATCCTGAAATTACCCGTGAGTTCAAAAAGCTGGAGAAGTTATCAGAAATTGAATGCCTGCGATCGCTGCCTGAGGATCTGCAGCCGGCTTTTGCTGATTTGCTGGTTCAGGACAATGTATCACCAGATTACAAACGGATTGTCAAAGCGGCAGACCTCATCTCAGCATATCTGAAAGCCTGTGATGAAATCCGGTTTGGCAACAGCGAATTTGAACCGGTAAGAGAACGCTTAAGCAATATGCTTAACGAGTATGAAACGGCCATGCCGGAAGTCAGACATTTCATGGATGTGTTCGCTGAAAACTGTCTGGTCAGTGTCGATGAGCTGTCTGAGCAGGACCACTGAATCTGTGTGCAACAACGATGTAAGGAGTTAGCATGACTGTGTCAGAATCCCTGTCTTTTACGGCGGCTAAAGCCGACTGGGAAAACGCATGGACCGAACGTTCACAGCCGCGCACGCAAAGCCGTGACGGAGATCACCGTACTCCCTATCAGCGCGATAAAGCCCGTGTTCTGCACTCTGCTGCATTTCGTCGCCTGCAGGCAAAAACCCAGGTGCTGGGTGTGGGGTTAAGTGACTTTTACCGCACGCGCCTTACTCACTCACTCGAAGCCGCCCAGATTGGCGCGGGCATTACCGCCCAGCTCAGCGGTAAGTATCCTGAACTCAGCGAGTACCTGGCAATCGATGCCAACCTGATTGAAACGCTGTGCCTGGCACATGATATCGGGCACCCACCATTCGGACATGGTGGCGAAATTGCCCTGCACTATATGATGCAGGATCACGGCGGCTTTGAAGGCAACGGCCAGACATTTCGAATCATCACGCAACTTGAACCCTACACCGCACAGCATGGCATGAATTTAAGCCGTCGCAGCGTGCTGGGACTGGTTAAATACCCGCAATTTATTGACACTCTGACCAATTCCGGGATCTGCAGGAAAAAACCGGCATCGCTCAGGCAGGTGAAAGCCAGCGACTGGCATCCGCCTAAAGGCCTCTTTCGCTGCGACCAGACGCATTTTGACTGGCTGACAGCCTCGTTCAGCGACGCCGATAAAAATCTGCTTATGTCGACGGTAAGCAAGACAGGAAAGCATCATAAAACCCGCTACAAGTCGTTTGACTGCTCAATCATGGAATTGGCAGATGATATAGCTTATGGCATTCACGACCTGGAAGATGCGATTGTCATGAACATGGTGCGCTACCAGGAGTTTGTTGCTGACGTTGTTGTCCCGCTAAGCGAAATGGACGTGCCCTGGCTGTCAAACGAAATTGCCGCACTGGGAGAACGGTTGTTCAGCCCTGAGCACCATGAGCGGAAAAATGCGATTGGCGCGCTGGTGAACAGCTTCATCACGGCCATTGTAATAGAAGACGTAGACGGGTTTGCGCACCCGTTGCTGCGCTATAACGCCGCATTCCCCGACCAGTTCGAACATGCCCTTGCCCTGTTTAAAGGGTTTGTTTTTAACAAGGTGATACAGCGTACCGACGTGCAATCGCTGGAGTACAAAGGCCAGTTGATAGTGATGGAACTGTTTGAGGCATTCAGCGCCGACCCGCAGCGATTGTTGCCACAAAACACGCAAAAGCGCTGGCAGGCAGCGCAGGCCGAAGGCAATGGCATGCGCGTTATCGCAGACTATATTTCCGGCATGACTGACGAATTTGCATCACGGCTTTACACATCGTTGTTTGTGCCTAAAACAGGCTCTGTCAATGACAACCTGCACTTGTAACGCAGACTGAAATTTTACTGCACCTTTACCGGTCATGTTGCGTAATGACTGAGGTAATAACCGGTAAAGAGGCTACGTATTATGACCAAACGGTTCAGGCCATCTGTTACACTGACCGACAATGATGTGACGGACGAGCAGGTGTATAAAAATCGCCGTCAGTTGCTGAAGCAGATGGGATTCATGGGTGCCACTGCGCTGCTGTCTTCGTCGGCGCGCGCTGCCGACTGGTTCTGGGAAGACAGCAAACCCGCATTTACACCTACCCCATTAACGTTCACACAGCCTGAACAGTATCAGATAAGCGAGACGCCGACGCCGTACGCCAAAGTTACCACCTACAATAACTTCTACGAGTTTGGAACAGACAAGAGCGACCCGGCAGAGTACGCAGGCGAGATGAACATTAAGCCCTGGACGCTCACCATTGACGGCCTGGTCAATAAACCCTTCACGCTGGACTATGACGATTTGATAAGCCGCTTTCCGCTAGAGGAACGGATTTACCGCCTTCGTTGTGTCGAAGCCTGGTCGATGGTCATTCCGTGGGTTGGATTTGAGCTCGGGCAGCTTATCCGGCAGGCCGATCCCACCAGTGCGGCGAAGTACGTCGCCTTCGAAACCCTGCATGATCCAGAGAACATGCGGGGACAACGTAACCGCTTCGTTGGTGGCGGTGTCGATTACCCTTATGTAGAGGGACTGCGACTGGATGAAGCCATGCATCCACTCACATTAATGTCAGTTGGGCTGTATGGGAAAACGCTGCCGCCGCAAAATGGCGCGCCCGTCAGACTGGTTGTGCCGTGGAAATACGGATTTAAAAGTATCAAATCGATTGTGCGCATACGGCTGACCGATAAACAGCCACCGACCACCTGGAATCTGCTAGCGCCACATGAATACGGGTTTTATGCCAACGTCAATCCACGTGTTGCCCATCCGCGCTGGAGTCAGGCCAGTGAGCGTCGCATCACCACCGGCGGCCTGCTGGCAAGAAACCGGATCCCGACTCAATTGTTTAACGGTTACAACGAGGTGGCATCGCTCTACTCGTCCATGGATCTATCGCGCTACTACTGATGTACAGACTGTTTTCAACCCCCCTGACTATTCCGGCTTTGTCCCGCAAACTGACTAAAGCGCTGATCCACATTGTGGCGCTGGGTTACCTTGCAGGACTTTTTGCGCTGGGGATTGCCGATGAACTGGGCCCCGATCCGGTACAGACCCTGCTGAATGAGACTGGTACCCGCGCCATTCAATTTCTTTTGCTTACACTTGCGGTCTCGCCGCTGGCAAAGCATTTACCCTGTGGCGATTTGATGAAGTTTCGCCGGATGCTTGGGATCTATAGTTTTGTTTTCGCACTGGCACACTTTCTGACCTACGTTCTGTTTGAATTACAACTGGATCTTGGCCTGATAGGCAGTGAAATTATCAAACGCCCATACATTACTGTCGGTTTTGTCGCCCTGACCGGACTACTCAGCCTGACACTTACCTCTCCTATGGCAATACGACGCAGGATGGGACGACACTGGCAAACCCTGCATAATGCGGTTTACCTGATCATGCTACTCGCACTGTTACACTTCACCTGGTCTCAAAAAACCGGCTGGCAGGAGCCGGTCTGGTACTGGATAATCGCGCTCTTACTGTTGCTGTTCAGAGCTGTCCCTGCGTATACGCGCCTTCGCCGTAAGCGCTCTGTCTGAATTTTCCTGGTCACCACATTTTTGTCACTGTGCGTCAAAAAACGCTGCAGGGACATCGCTGTAGTCTGGTGAAAAAAAATGCAAATAAATGCTTGCATTAGATGCCTGTTACAACTACTGTATATCCATACACTGTATAAATATCAGGTAAACCTATGAACACGTTAAACGCAACACAACACAATGTGATTCAACTTCCACTGCCCTTTGAAGGGTTTCCCGGAAACGGTGACAACAAGTCAAAAGGCTGGTCGTATTTACTTGCTGATTCGCTGGCATTCAAAAAGGACATGACCTACGGCATTCGTATTCAGAAACCCGATCAGGAAACCATGCCCGTCTGGATTAAAAAACTGATCACCAGTGGCCAGTGTCGGACTATTTATGTTGAAAATCTGTCGCTTCCGGTTTCTGAATGCGAAATGATTGCGCATTTATGCTCGAAGCATTCCGTTTCATTGGTCAATGTCAGTGTTAACGGGAAGAACACGGCCAGTAATGTGATTACCGGACCGTGGCTAAGCCAGTAATAAACAGGTAGCATGCGCATAACAGTCAAGGAGTCGTTATGCGTTGTTATTGTTGTTCTGATAAATCTTACTCTGCATGTTGCGAACCGCTCCATCAACAGCGGATAAAAGCAGTCTCTCCCGCAACTCTGATGCGATCTCGATTCAGCGCATACTGCATAGGCAACTTCCAGTACATTTTTGACACCTATACCTCCCGACAGCAACACACTCTGAGCGTTGAAGCGCTTCGTCAGTCAGCCGAAGGTGCTCGCTATTTTGCCCTCGGCATAGACCAGGCTCGAACCAAGGACAACCTGGTGACCTTTAAGGCTTATTATTTTCACAAGAAAAAAGTCGGTGTATTGCACGAAACTTCGCGTTTTGTGCTGGAAGAAAGTCAGTGGCGCTACGACGACGGTGACATTCACGATGACTCAGGGCTTATCAGCCTGGGCCGCAATGACCGCTGCCCCTGCCAGAGTGGGAAAAAGTTTAAACAGTGCTGTCTGCTTAAAATACGATAGTTTTCCCGTTAACGGCCGCCCTTGCCTACCCCGTGATTGCCGTATGGCCAGCCATCGGATATCTTAGTGTTTCTGCTGGTGGTCCAGCGGTCGCATTTTCAGCGCCCGCTGCCAGGTTGCGATAAAAGAACCCGGCGTACCACCTGAAAAATAATGATAAAGAGGCAACACGGGCCACCCGCTATATTTCCGATGTCTGCCTGATACTAACGACACTTTGTTCAAGGAAACACTATGCAAACGTTCAACAGGAACCTGCTGACCAGCGCGCTGGCCGTTGCCATGCTCGGTATGGGTCTGACCGGGTGTAACGATACCCAGACTACAACACCTACGCCCCCCCTGACTGCCAGCGATGCCAAAGCATTTCTGGAAGACGTACAGGCCGATATTTATAAAATGCAGGTGCCGGCCGCGCATGCACAGTGGAGCTACGCAACCGACATTAATGTTGATACGGCTGCAGTCAGTGCCTATATGAATGAGCAGTTATCTACCAAGGTAGCTGGCTATGCCAAAGAAGCGGCAAAATTTAATGGCGTAGAGATGGATGCAGATACCCGCAGAAAGCTTGACCTGCTGATGAGCGGGCTGACGATGCCGCCGCCGTCCGACGCGAAAAAGGCTGAGCGACTGGCCCAGATTAGTTCTGAACTTGATGGAATGTACGGATCGGGAACGTATTGCCGCACCGAAGGAGACTGTAAAAGTCTGGTTGAAATGAGTGCAGAAATGGCGACCTCCCGTGACCCAGAACTGATGCTGGAATACTGGAAGGGCTGGCGCGACGTATCTGTGGCAATGAAACCGCTTTACACTGAACAGGTGGCCATTGCCAATGAGGGCGCGAAAGAGCTGGGATTTAGTAATGTTTCTGAATTATGGCGTGGCCAGTACGACATGCCGGCGGATGATTTCCCGAAAGAACTCGACAGACTGTGGGGCCAGGTAGAACCCTTCTACCAGTCACTGCACTGTCACGTTCGTGCCAAACTTGGCGAGCAGTATGGTACCGATGTCGTTCCTCAGGACAAGCCAATCCCCGCACACCTTCTTGGTAACATGTGGGCACAAACCTGGGGCAATATTTATGATCTGGTCAAGCCCGAACAGGAAATGTCGGTCCCTGACGTTACCGGCGCACTCCGGTCTCAGGGTTATGATGAAATTAAAATGGTGAAGCAGGCAGAGTCTTTCTTCTCTTCACTGGGTTTTGAAGAACTGCCGGACACATTCTGGGAACGCTCAATGTTCCAGAAGCCGGAGGGTCGTGATGCACAGTGCCACGCGTCAGCCTGGAATCTCGATGACAAAGATGATCTGCGTATCAAAATGTGTATTCAGATCACCGGCGAAGAATTCAATGTTATTCACCATGAGTTGGGACATAACTACTACCAGCGTGCCTACAATCAGTTACCGTTGCTGTACCGCGGGTCCGCCAATGACGGTTTCCACGAAGCCATCGGTGATACCATTGCATTGTCGATTACTCCGAAATACCTGAAAGAAATTGGTCTGATTGACGAGATCCCGGATGCGTCAAACGATATCGGTATGCTGATGCAGGTTGCGCTGGATAAGATCGCCTTTATCCCGTTCGGCCTGATGGTCGATCAGTGGCGCTGGAAAGTACTTGCAGGTGAAGTGACTCCAGAAAACTACAATAAGGTGTGGTGGGAATTAAGAGAGAAGTATCAGGGTGTGATGGCACCGGTTGAGCGTCCGGCGGATGCCTTTGATCCGGGTGCGAAATACCACGTGCCGGCCAATGTGCCTTACACGCGTTACTTCCTTGCCCATATTCTGCAGTTCCAGTTCCATAAAGCGCTGTGTGATATTGCTGGCGATGAAGGTCCGTTGAACCGCTGCTCAATCTACGGAAGCAAGGAAGCCGGTACAGCGCTTAACAACATGCTCGAAATGGGAATGAGTCAGCCATGGCAGAATGCCCTGGAAACCCTCACGGGTACACCGCAGATGGACGCCAGTACGATTCAGGCGTATTTCCAGCCATTAAAAGACTGGCTGGACGAGCAAAATAAAGACCGCCAGTGCGGTTGGTAACACGTAGCCCCGCTGGTAGTTGCTAGCGGGGCTTTTTGTCTCGTGCACGGTGCACGCTCATATTTCAACAGGATGACACCATGACAACCCATACGATCACCCGCATGCTGGTTCCCCGGAATGCACTCCACGCACCTCAGTTTGAAACCAGCGAGTTTGATGATGCCATGCTGTCTGATGGCGACGTATTGTTACGGGTAGACCGTTTTGGGCTGTCGGCCAATAACATCACCTATGCTGTGATGGGCAATGTGATGGGCTACTGGGGCTTTTTCACGGCGCCTGATTCGTATGGCATTATTCCGGTGTGGGGCTTTGCCGATGTTGTAGCTTCACGTCATCCTGATATCCCCGCCGGTGAGCGTGTGTACGGTTATCTTCCGTTCGCCAGCCATCTGGTTATTCGTCCGGATAACATTACCCCCTATTCATTCAGCGACAGTCACCCCGAACGCAAAGGAATTCATCCGGTGTACGATCAGTACACCCGCTGCGCTGCAGATCCTGCCTACCAGAGCGCGAATGAAGCTCTGCATATGAATTTCAGGCCATTGTTTATGACCTCGTTCGTGCTTGACGAAGCAGTCGCAGAGGCACATGCAGGCGATACCATTGTCATCACCAGTGCGTCATCAAAAACTGCGCTGGGCTGTGCCTTCCTGCTTCATCATCACCGCAGAAAACGCAATGCGACCTACCGGATTGTCGCCCTGACCTCTGCCTCAAACCGCGACTTTGTCACATCAACCGGGTACTATGACGACATTATATCGTATGACGAGCTTGCTACCCTGCCCGTCAACAACCCGATTGCCGTACTGGATTTTGCAGCCAATGGTGATGTGCTAACCCAACTGCATGCGCTGGCCGGCTCCCAGTTCTCGACGCTCTGGGTGATTGGTGCAACCGACTGGGATGCCCCTCGTCGTCATAATATTGAAGGTGTGGATACCCAGCTCTTCTTTGCGCCCGAACACGTCGCCCGCCTTCAGAAACAATGGGGCAATAAAGACTTTATGCTCCGTTACAGTGAAGCGTGGAAGGCGTTTCAGCCCGACCTTCAGCAACAGTTCACACTGCATAATATTACCGGGCAAACGGCGATGCAGCGGTGTTACCTGGACCTGCTCAACGGACAGGCTGAGCCTTCAGAATTAAATGATTTGCGATGGGGCTGACGCCCCGTAAGCTGTGCTTTTCTGTGTTGCACACTCAGATGTCGGTATAAGGATGTAAATGAGAAAGCCTGTCCGGTTACGCGTAACATATCTGGTCATCGCCCTTTTCAGTTACCTGACCGGACTGATGCTACTGCCAGAGTCTACCTCCGCTTATGGTCAGCCACTGGTAAGCTATCTGTACCTGCTTTTGCTTTTCGTGCTTCTTCCCACACTATTTATCCTGCTGGTGGTAAAAGCCGGACAACAAAAGCCATGGAAAGTTGTTATTCCACTGAGTCTGGGGGCGGTGGTCGCGCGTTATGCGCTGCCGACAGAACTGGCCGGGCATTTCTACATTGTCAGTTATCTTCGCTATCCGATAATCGCACTGATCCTGCTGATTGAGCTCGCTATCGTCTATCATATCGTTGCAGCACTTTGGAAAGCGCGCCACCTAAAAGGCGATCCAAGGGTTCACGCGATTATTAACCACGGCGGCGACGAAAAGAAGCAATCACTGGCCCTTCTCATGGCAAGCGAGCCAGCAAGCTACTACTATGCGCTACCACACCTTACACGTTGCCACCCGTCACCTCTGACACACATTCAGTTACTGAGTGCAAAGCGTCTGCATTTGACAGCCATGCTAAGTACCCTTGTGATGCTCACGGTCACGTTATATCTTATTTTAAGCACATTCAGCGAGCTTATCGCCCTGATTGTCGCCAGTGTCATTGCATACAGTGTGGTATCGCTCACAGCCAGTTACCGGATAAGCCGGCACTTCTCATGTTATTTACTTAACAATATTCTGGTTATTAATGCGAATTTCTTTAATACACTTTGCGTGCCGGTATCGGATATTGCTGAGGCAGAAGCGGGGCTCTGGCCACGTGAAACCCTGGCAGATGACGTTGTGATTGGACGGGGGGAAAACGCCAATCTGAAACTGACGTTTAAAACTGATGTTGCCTGGCTTACCATGCTGGGGACATTTTGTGACAAAGTTCGAAACGTCTATCTTGTTACCGATACGCCTGACAACGCGGCAAGCATATTACAGGCTTTATCATCGCAAGCGCCATCTGATCAGCCGCCACCAGAGTTAAGCCCGGTTAGCTAGCCTTATCCGATCAATGCGGGTATTGAGTCACCGATTCCGGATGTTTTAAGCGCCGACAAAAATGCAGACACTGAAGCATCGCCTTCTGCAGGTGCCCATGTCGCGAAGTTTTTATCGTCTTCGGGCAGGTACGGGCCCTGCTTTACCTCAAAAAACACCACAGGTGCGCGACAAACCGTTGCATGCCAGGTACCGGGCGGGATCTGGAGACTGTTACACTGACCGTCGTCTCCCGCTGTCAGGGTGATTTTGTCAGTCACGGTCCCGTTTTCATCAAACAAAATAACGTCAATCTCACCCCGCACGACCATGAAAAACTCCCATTTTGTAGCCAGCGTGTGACGGTGCGGACGCACGTAAGAATCAGGTAGCATGGCAACAAACAGGCGCTGCACCGGATCATCATAACTTTCGTGGACATTGTGATGGGTGCGCCGACGGGGACTGTTCTGCGCCTTACTTATCATGGCTTCAAAGAATGCCTGGTCAAATTTTCCGATCATTTTACGTTGCCCGTAGTGGTTAAAGGTAATATCTCTGCAGCACTGCTGTGACGTTTTACCAGGGAAAACTGCTGCACGACATTACGGGATCACTGCCTGACAGTGCCACTGGCCCTGTTCAGTCAGTGAATGCAGTTCACGATGTTGTGGATTACCACGAAGGTTCAGGTAATCCACGTGTGAGACCTTAAGGTGAATGACGCAGAAGTGCGCAGGCGCAAATACATAATCACTGTTGGGGCGAAGTGGCACGGAAGGGTCGCGTTCATCGCGCGGGACGCCCCACAGAAACTGTTTTTTTCCGGCGTCCGACAGCTTTTGCCATTGTTCATTGATCAACAACTGGTTCTCACTGGCCGTCAGCACGTGCGCTGTGACCTCGAAACGAAACTGCTCCCGGGTTTTAGTAAAATACCAGCATACCTCGGCGGCCGGTTCCGCGATAAAATGCTCAGTCTTTTGTGAGCGGGTGTCCGAGATAATGGTCAGTGTGTTGTCATCTGCCAGACCTCTGAACACGACGGTGCGGCAGCGTGGCCGACCATCGCCGCCGACTGTGGCCAGCTGAAAAAAACGGCTTTCAGGCTGCCCCCGGGTTTTATGCAGACTTTTGGTAAGACGCTGCAACCAGACGCTCATTATGCAGCTCCGCGTTGCCTGCACAGTGAAAACAATGAGTAAAAGTTTTCGGTAGTTTGTCTGGCGAGTTCTTCCACGCTTACGCCTTTAAGTTCAGCAATAAATTCCGCGACTTCCACAACATAACCCGGCTGGTTTTGTTTGCCTCTGTGCGGTACCGGTGCCAGCCACGGAGAATCCGTTTCAATCAGCAGTTTATCCATCGGGATAGCCTTTACCACCTCTCTGAGCTGCTTGGCTGAGTGAAACGTCACAATACCGGAGATAGAAATGTAAAAGCCCATCTCCATTGCCTGTTGCGCCATTTCAAGCGACTCGGTAAAACAGTGCAACACACCGTTGGTTTCCGGGTCTTTATGTTCACGCAACAATGCGATCGTATCTTCCCTTGCGTCCCGGGTATGGATTATCAGCGGCTTTTTTAATTCATTGGCCACGCGGATATGATCGATAAACGACTGACGCTGCACCGCTTGCGTGTCTTCGCTGTAGTAGTAATCAAGGCCGGTTTCTCCAATCGCAACGACCTCAGGCTGACTCGCCTTGCTCAGTAACTCGTCATAGCTACAGGCATCTTCCTGGTGCAGCGGATGCACGCCACAGGATACCGAGACATCATCAAACTGCCTGACGGCTTCCCGCATTGCGTCGTAATCTATTACCGATACCGCCACACACAGAAAATGCTCTACCCCGCGCTGACGCGCGAAGCTTAAGGTCTGGCTCAGTTCTTCTTCGGATTGTTTGAGTCGGTCAAGATGGCAATGAGAATCCACAAACAAAATACACCTTTACTCTTTTGTAGTGACTGGCAGGCCTAGTGACGAACAAAGGCGTCCAGTACGGAAGTTAAAATCAATACTTTATTCACGCCGGGATTATTCAGGGCCTGTACCGCAGATTTGCAGGCATCATAACAGGCCAGATCCGACGATTTCTGCTGCTGACAATACTGCTTATACGCCAGTTGCTCGCACCAGGTCACAATTTGTAGCGCGTCTTCCTGCCAGCTGGTGGCAAGCGACAGCGCGCTTTTGCTGCCCTGCATCAGCGCGGCGAATCCGTCGGTAAAGTCCCGGTATGTCACTGCCGGCGCTTCTTCGAGCGCAGTTTTTACACGCAGCGGTGCGTTACCGTATGCGTTGAGTAAGGCCTCATCGGCGTCAATGCCCTCACTGTCAAGCCAGGCCAGACTTTCAGCCACATTCGGTGGCGCCAGCGCATGCTTCTCGCAACGACTGAGAATGGTAGGCAGCAGGCGCGCAATACGACTGGTCAGCAATATCAGAAACGTATTACCTGTGGGTTCTTCGAGGGTTTTCAACAGGGCATTGGAAGCAGACTCAGTCATCGTGTCAGCGGCACATAACAGCAACACTTTGTTGCGACCAATCTGGGCGGTGCCACTCAGGCGTGAAATCCCTTCGCGAATCGCATCCACACCGAGCTGTTTTTCACTTTCCAGTATGTGGAAGTCGGCATGGGTGCCTGCGCGCAGTAGCTGACAACTCTGGCACTGCCCGCACGCACCACGTGAGTCTGGCTGCTTACATAACAGCACCGCGGCAAGTTCCCGTGCCAGCATCTGCTTGCCGATGCCGTCAGGTCCGGACAGCAACAAACCGTGATGCAGACGGCCCGCAAGGAAACGTCCTGTCAACTGTTCAAAGTGTGTGCTAAACCAGGGCAGGATCATCGTAAGAACGCCCTGACGGTTTCAGTGACTGCATCATGAACGTCCTGCATTGGCTGCATTGCATCAATAGTAACAATCGTGTTGTCTGCGGCGGCCAGAGACTGATAGCGTGCCCGCGTACGTTCAAAAAATGCCAGTCCGGCCTGTTCAATCCGATCCAGTTCCCCACGCCCACGGGCACGTTCAAGCCCAACCGCAGGCTCAACATCAAGATACAGTGTAAGATCAGGTTTAAACCCTTTTAGCGCAATATCGCTCAGACGGTTCAGCGTATCCTGACTGATCTGTCTGCCGCCGCCCTGATATGCCTGAGAAGAAAGATCATGGCGATCGCCTACAACCCACTGACCTTGTTCAAGGGCAGGCAATATGCGGTTTTTTAGCAGCTGCACCCGCGCTGCGTACATCAGCATCAGTTCCGTTTCTTCAGCCACCTGTTCATCCCAGGGATGCTTTACGCATTCCCTGATAGCCTCAGCCATCGGCGTCCCGCCGGGCTCACGGGTCTGCACGACTTGTAACCCTGCTTTTTCCAGCGTACTGACGATCAGCGATATCACTGAGCTTTTACCCGCGCCTTCGAGGCCCTCAACTACTATAAAACGTCCGCGCATAGCTACTTCTTCTTATTCGGTAAAATCTGGTATTCATACACTGCCCGGTTGTGCGCTTCGAGCGTAGATGAAAAAACATGGGTGCCGTCACCTCTGGCAACGAAATATAAATCGTCCGTCGGCAGCGGGTTCAACGCGGCTTCTATCGCTGGTTTGCCCGCCATCGCAATGGGTGTCGGCGGTAATCCACGGATCACATAAGTATTATACGGTGTCGCCTGCTTAAGGTGTGCCCGTGTCAGGTTGCCATCAAATGTGTCGCCCAACCCATAAATCACGGTCGGATCGGTTTGCAGGCGCATATTAGACCGAAGACGATTAATGAACACGCCAGCAATGTGCGCTCGCTCGCTGGCAACCGCCGTCTCTTTTTCAATAATCGACGCGAGTACCAGCACTTCCAGCGGGGATGTCAGGGGTAAATCAGACTGCCGCTGACGCCACTGCTGATCAAGAAAGCGGGTCATTGCCTCCATTGCGCGACGCAGTATCGCCGATGCCGGTGTGCCATCCGTGTAATAGTACGTATCAGCCAGGAACAATCCTTCCGCGCGCTGACTGACAGACGCATTCTCAGGCAACGCCTCCGACTCATCATAGGGCCACTGTTCAACCAGCGATACAATCACCGGCGGTGTAATATCGTAAACAAGGGTGTCCTGAGCCTTCAGTTCAACAAGCCAGTCATCCAATGTAAGGCCTTCAACAAGACGCACCGAAAACTGATATTCCTCACCAGCCACCATCAGTGCAATCACATCAGGCACGCTCATATCCGATGACAGCGCATAGGTACCCGTCTTAATGCGGGTATCTGCCGCAAAAAATTTTAACCAGAGTCGATAGGTAAAGCGTGAGTCCGGTAGCCAGCCTTGATTGTCGAAGTCTCTGACCAGCGCGGCAGCACTGGTTCCGGGCTGAACTTTATACAATACAGGTTCATTCAGCATCAGTGTTTGCCCGACACTGTGACGGACATACAGCAGGCCGGCAAAGAGCAGTAGTGCAATACAGCCCATCACAATGAGCCAGCGTATAAGATTACGCAATGCGCGCGGCATAGGCTTCCCTTATCCAGTCAGTCAGACGAACGGTTTCGTTACAGTCATACTCAAAATAGTGATCATGATGCCGGACTAATCTGACGGGCATAAGCTGCATCAGCGCATTGGTCAGCACAATATGCTCGGCTGACAAACACTGTGACAGCGAAAAATGTCCGGTCTGAACCCCTTCACCCCGCTCATTCAGGCAATCCAGTACAAACTGACGCATTACCCCGGCGACACCGCACTGATCCAGTTCCGGCGTAAACCACTGTCCTTGCTTAAGCCAGAACACATTTGCCGCACTCGCCTCCGTGACACAGCCATCACTGTCACACACCAGCGCATCATCAAACTCTGACATGGCCAGTTCCTGCTTTATCAGTACCTGTTCCAGGCGGTTAAGGTGTTTAATGCCCGCCAGTGCTGGCTGCCTTGCCAGTGTTAACGAGGCACAGGTCAGTGTCATTCCGATAGTAGCCAGGCCTGCATAATGCTCAGGCAATGCATGATAGCTTGCCACAATATGCGCCTTTGCATTGCCACGGCTGTATCCTCTGCCACCCACACCTGCCGACACCAGTATTTTAAGTACTCCGTCCCCCACAGCTGACGCATGACGACGTATCTCATCACACAATGCGCTTTCTTCAACGGAAATGCCCAGCCGCCCGGCATCGGCCAGCAGGCGGCGGACGTGATATGACAGTAACGCGACGTTACCCCTGACGACCTGCATAGTAGAAAATACGCCATCACCATAATTGGCGGCGCGGTCTGCCACCGCAAATCCATTGTTGTCCAGAGAGGCTAAATCAGCGGGTTGCCGTTCCATGAAATCATGCACAGTTGGTTTAATTGAGCAGCCTGAGAGTATATCAGCCTGCCTGTTACAAACAAGAAAGGCAGCATATTGAAGTGACCCCATAAAGTTGGACTCATTTCTAAGCGGCGACCAAGGCCTGATTTCGATATTGTATCGGACTCAGGCCTTTTAGTTTCAGCTTAATACGTTCGTTGTTGTAATAGTC
>NZ_JBFNPK010000023.1:0-43168 GCF_040812025.1 Alteromonas nitratireducens | reverse complement strand
AGCCGTTGAGCGCTATCCCGCTTACGGCTTCAGCAAGCTATTTAAAATCCTGAAACGTTGGGGACACGGCTGGAACCACAAGCGTGTGTATCGTATTTACTGTGAGTTGAAGCTCAACATGTAGAATTACAAAAAACTATCATACTATAACGAATGTAAGTTATTGATTTTAATAGGCCCAGTTTATCCAATAAATCAAAAAGTATCATACTATTCGAATAGATTGGTGTGGATATCATTCAAATCTGATACAAAAAAGTTTCATACTATCAAATAATTCTTGAAGCACATTTTAAGACAAGCCAACGCAAAAGTTTGAAGCCTAAATTTTTAGACGGGCTATTTGACTAAGAAGCTATATGGTTTCATTGGTTGAGCTTAATCTCCTCTCAAAAACTGGTTATTGATAATAAGGCCTTTCACAGAACAAACCTATGCTTTTTTAATCTGCCGTAGGGCATTGTATAACCCAGTTAAGAATATCCATAGCGGTAACCACACCAATTAATACTGACTCTCGCGTGACGAACAACCGATGGATATCATGGGACTCGATTGTATTATACGCGTCTGAAATGGAGCTTTTCTCGTCAATTGAAAACACTTCGGGAGTCATTATAGAGTTAACGGTGCAGTAATCTGACGCACGCGATTGTATCCTGTCGATTTCCGATTGCAGCACGGTTCCCTGTGGCCCAATGTAGTGTTGAATGATTTTTTCAATCTCTTTTTCATCGGGGCTACTACCTTCAAATTTCACAACATCAGTTTGTGTCACAACACCTACAAGGGTTTCATCGGATGCAATAACAGGCGCACCAGTTATTTTATGCTTTGCAAAAAACTCAGAGAGTTTTTTGATTGACCAACCTTCATAAGCAGTCAATAAATCTGTACTGGCAATTGCTGCTATGGGGTATTTCTCTAACAGATCCAGCACTGTTGTACTATCACTCACCATTTCTCCATTCCTTCTCACTTAAAGACAGCCACCACAACTACCGCATCGCCAGTCATTTTGATTGACCGCCTGATAAAACCACTCAACATGCTGCTCGTCGAATGGAATGTCGTAACGCTCAAACAGCGGCACAAGCCAGTCCGCTTGCTCCTCAATCCATTCGTGAATCTCTAATCCCTCTGTATATTCTTCATCATCTGGGAATAGCCAACTGAAAATACCGCGTGTACCCATGTGGTTCTCGGCTTTCGCCGACGGCAATTCCAATAGCTGTTGGTTGAAGCTGATTTCCCAATGCCCCAAACAGAGTGTGTGTCCTTGTGCTGTCCAGCGCGCCGTGAAGGGATTTGCCATATAACACCCACCACTTATTCTAGTTTAAACAACGCTACTGCATTAACATTGAATCATCGAATTCAAAGTTAAACCCTTGTATATCTGCTTCGCTGACCAGCCGATGCAAGTATTGCGACAGTGCTTTGCGGTGAACTTTATCATTAAGATATTGTTTGATTTTCTCGCTCACCATATCGAATGAAAGCGGTTTGCCGTCTACTTTTCTGGCAACAAAAACAACATGGTAACCATAGCGAGTCTCTACCGGCTGAGGCATTAGTCCTTCACTGGCAGCAAATACCTGACGTTCAAACTCTCTCACAGTTTGGCCAAACGAAAGCTGACCTAAGCTACCATCAACATCTTTGGAAGGGCATGAAGAAAACTGTTTGGCCAACTCTCCAAACCTAGTTTCTCCGCCTTGCAACTTATGAATAAGATTAACTGCCAAGGCATGAGATTCAGCTCTGTGCTCAAGATCTTTTGGATCTGATGCAATCAATATATGACTAACTTCAATCAGCGGAGCTGTCTTGAACTTTTCCTTGTTTGCACTGTAATAGCGCTCACATTCCTCCGTTGTTGCTTCCGGAACGTAGACTTCAGAGGCTAACAAGCTATCAATCAACTGACTGTTTTGTTCAATTGCATCTGATTTAGGGTTAAGTGGTATCCCTTTCTCCATCGCTTTTTGCGTAATTAGTTCACCAATAATCAGTGTTTCTGCCGCTTTTACCATCGCTTGTCGGCGTGATTCTGCCGGATGATATTGAACCTCAGCGTCGATCATAGCCGAGCTAATAGTTTTCCCGTTTACTGTAATATCGGGGGTGTTTGTAAGTGACATAGTCAATCCTACTTAAAAAGGAGGCTTCCTTGCCCCAATGAGTGATTGTGGTAATTATGCTTTTGAACGAACAACCTGATAGCTTCTGCGGACATACTGCACAGGAACGCTCCAGATATGAACCAACCTGCTAAATGGGAATAGTACAAACAACGTTATACCCAAAGTAACGTGGAACTTGTAAACCGGATGAACCGTTGAAATAAACTCTACTGCTTCAACCGGCCTGAACGTCAATAGATAACGAGACCAGCTCATTAGGTTATACATCACAGCGCCATCCATATGACCCGAAGAGATTACGATGGTAAACATACCTACGATTAACTGAAGGTAGATTAGCAGTAAAATGCCGGTGTCCATCTTACTGCTGTTAGCACGGATCCTGGGATCAAACAAACGGCGCTTTACCAACATAGTTAAACCAATAAAGCATAAGACACCAAAGAAACCACCCACCCCCATGGCTATCACTTGCTTAGTTGCCAAAGATATTCCAAGTGCATGCCAAATTTCCCAAGGCAATACGAGGCCCGCAAAATGCCCCAATAAAATCGCAATGATACCAACGTGAAATAAAATATTGGCTACACGAAAGTTTTTGTTACTAAGCATTTGGCTTGACCCAGTTTTCCAACTGTATTGTTCTCGGTCATACCGTAGAAGGCTACCGAGAAAGAAAATCCCGGTTGCGATATAAGGATAGATGCCAAAAAAGAACGTATCTAAAAAAGCCATTACTAGCTCCTTATTGCTTGCTCAGCCGCTTTGGCTGACGAATTATCTACAAAACTGATGGGAACATCCTGGTCACGACGTTGCGTCTCAGAGGGTCGATTGACCTGAGACGGACAACCGCCGTTTACTGCGTCACCACCAAAAGTGACGGCTTCTTCTTCCCAGACTTTGTCCAACGCCTTTTTGGTATCATCACGTTTTTCATCTTTGACTTGCTCACGCAGTGCCTGTACATCAATAGCTGCCTCAGAAAGAGCAACTAATGCTGAAAAGACTGAACTGTAGTTACTCCCTCTTTTTTCCAGCCGTACTTGTAGTAGCGCAAGGATGGGGGCAATGTCCTGCAACCAACCTTTGCCATTCTCGCTGCCTTGTGTGCTAACGAACTCAAGAAACAAGGGGATATAATCAGGTAACTCTCTCACACCGATATCCAAGCCTGCGGCTCGGTATTGCTCCAGCAAATTAACCATTGCCTGACCACGGTCGCGCGATTCTCCATGAATGTGCTCATAGATGAGCAGCGATAGTGAACGACCACGCTCAAACAGACCGTCATAATCAGCTTGCCAATCAAGCAAGCTGTCTGAGAAGCGCTGATCGACAAATGCGAGCAGACTAGCTTTGTTGTAGTCATCAAACTCGGCATCGTTTGCAATAATTTCTGCAATATCGATTCCGTGCTCATAGAGCGCTTCTGTCGGGTAATCAAGAAGTCTTGAAAGGACTTTTAAAATTTCCATCAGTCTTGTACCTCCACAGGAATGACTTGACGTACGGTTTGTTTTTTACCGCCAAACAAGTCGGTGCTACTGTCACCGCCACTACAACCGTTGCCGAAGCTGAAGCCACAACCGGATTTCATATCGTAAGCATCTTCTGCATATGCCTTGTGGCTAGTCGGAATGACGAATCTGTCTTCGTAATTGGCAAGCGCCATATAACGATACATTTCTTCAACTTGCGCGACGCTGAGTCCAGCTTGTTCCAGCGCTTCTAAATTTTCTTCGCCGTCAACTTGTTGTGAGCGTTTAAATTTACGCATTGCCATCATGCGCTTTAACGCATGCTCAACCGGAGCTTCGTCACCCGCAGTCAGCATATTGGCTAAGTACTTCATTGGAATACGCAACGCTTTTAAGTCTGGGAAGACACCATCCATTGGCACACTACCGGCCTCAACTGCGCTTTGAATTGGGCTCAAAGGCGGCACATACCATACCATTGGCAGTGTGCGGTATTCGGGATGTAACGGTAGAGCGACCTTCCAGTCCATGGCCATCTTGTAAACCGGAGACTCTTGAGCTGATTTCAACCACGCCTCAGGAATACCTTCTTTGCGCGCAGCCTCCTGTACAGCTTCGTCGAATGGGTCGAGGAAAATGTCGCACTGCGCTTGATATAGATCCTTATCATTGGCAACACTGGCAGCTTCTTCTACGCGATCAGCATCATAGAGCATTACGCCTAAGTAACGGATTCGACCGACACAGGTTTCTGAACAAACTGTAGGTTGTCCTGCTTCAATACGCGGATAGCAGAAAATACATTTCTCAGATTTACCGGTTTTCCAGTTGTAATAGATCTTCTTGTACGGACAACCGCTGACACACATTCTCCAGCCGCGGCACTTGTCCTGATCAATCAACACTATGCCGTCTTCCTCACGCTTGTAGATTGCGCCAGATGGGCAAGAGGCTACACATGCTGGGTTGATGCAATGTTCACACAGGCGCGGTAGATACATCATGAAAGTCTTTTCAAACTCGCCATACATGTCGGCCTGGATCTGATTAAAGTTACTATCAGCTCGACGCTTGGAAAACTCGGTACCGAGGATTTCTTCCCAGTTCGGGCCCCAGTCAATTTTTTCCATTCGCTGACCTGTTATCAGTGAACGAGGACGCGCAACAGGCTGGTGCTTACTTTCACCCGCTTTATGCAAATGCTGATAGTCAAAATCAAACGGCTCGTAGTAATCATCAATACCGGGCAGGTCGGGATTGGCGAAGATGTTGGCCAGAATACGTAGCTTGCCACCCTGCTTAGGTGTCAATTTACCATTGCTATGCCGAGTCCAGCCACCGTTCCATTTTTCCTGATTCTCCCACTCTTTGGGATAACCGATTCCCGGTTTCGTCTCAACGTTGTTAAACCATGCATACTCGACGCCTTCGCGCGATGTCCATACATTCTTACAAGTTACAGAGCAGGTGTGGCAACCGATACACTTATCAAGGTTGAGCACCATGCCTATTTGAGCTCTAACTCTCATGATTAGCCCTCCGCTCCAAAGTTGTTAAATTCATCTGCACTCTGTTCGACGCTGTCATCGTCTAACCAGTCGACTTTCGCCATTTTTCTAACGATAACGAATTCGTCCCGATTACATCCCACAGTGCCGTAATAGTTAAAACCGTAGGCCTGTTGCGCATATCCACCAATCATGTGAGTCGGTTTCATCACCGCTCGCGTGACCGAGTTGTGGATACCACCGCGAGTTTTGGTAACTTCTGAACCCGGCACATTCACTATGCGTTCCTGAGCGTGATACATCATGCTCATGCCTTCCGGTACGCGCTGTGACACAACCGCTCGGGCAGCGATCGCACCGTTCACGTTGAACACTTCGATCCAATCGTTATCAACGATGCCTGCGCGCTGCGCATCAGGTTCGGAGATCCATACAATCGGGCCGCCGCGAGACAACGTAAGCATCAACAAGTTGTCTGAATAGGTGCTGTGGATTCCCCACTTCTGGTGTGGCGTTATCCAGTTCAGCGCAATCTCCGTATTACCATTGGGTTGCTTATTCATCATTGGCTTCACGGTTTTGAGATTGATTGGTGGCTTGTACAGGCACATGGTTTCACCAAAATCGCGCATCCACTCATGATCCTGATAGAACTGTTGGCGACCTGTGACTGTGCGCCACGGAATGTACTCATGCACGTTGGTGTAACCCGCGTTGTATGAAACGTGTTCATCTTCTAAACCTGACCAAGTAGGCGAGCTGATGATTTTGCGAGGTTGTGCCTGCACATCTCTGAAGCGGATCTTTTCCTCTTCTTTGGGTTTCGCCAGATGCGTGTGATCCAGCCCGGTAAACTCACTAAGGGCAGACCATGCTTTAACCGCAACGTGACCGTTAGTTTCCGGCGCGAGTGAAAGAATCATTTCCGCCGCATCAATGGCAGTTTCAATTTTAGGCCGACCTTTGTTCGCACCTTCTTCAACATGACGACGATTTAACTGGCCAAGAAATTCGACTTCTGTGTCCGTATTCCAGCTTATTCCTTTACCGCCATTGCCAAGTTTTTCAAGCAATGGCCCAATCGAGGTGAATCGCGCATAGGTATTCGGATAGTCTCGCTCCACCACAATCATGTTCGGCGCAGTCTTTCCTGGAATAAGGTCACACTCTCCTTTCCACCAATGCTTCACGCCAAAGGGTTGTGCGATTTCTGCTGGCGTATCGTGCAGAATCGGTAAGGTGACTAAGTCTTTCTCCACACCCAAATGGCCGACTGCAGTTTTAGAGAATTGCTTGGCGATGCCTTTGAAAATATCCCAGTCAGAACGGGACTCCCACACAGGATCTACTGCTGCACTTAATGGGTGAATAAACGGGTGCATATCAGACGTGTTTAAGTCGTCCTTCTCGTACCAGGTTGCTGTTGGCAACACGATGTCTGAGTAAAGACAGGTAGTTGACATACGGAAGTCCAATGTCACCAACAAGTCAATTTTACCTTCTGCGGCTTCATCGACCCACTTAATGTCTTCTGGCTTTTTACCCCCATCTTCACCAAGATCTTTGCCCATCAAGCCATGTTTAGTTCCAAGCAAGTGACGTAGCATGTATTCGTGACCTTTACCTGAAGAACCGAGCAAATTCGAACGCCAAATAAACAAGTTACGTGGATAGTTTTGCGGATTCTCAGGCTCCAAGCAGGCAAAATTCAGCTCGCCGCTTTTGAGTTGTTCCACGGCATAGTCTTGAGGAGACTTACCAGCAGCTTCAGCATCTCTGCATAGCTGGAGCGGATTCATGCCGAGTTGCGGAGCAGATGGTAACCAGCCCATACGTTCGGCGCGACTATTGAAATCAATAATAGAACCAGACCATTTGTCTTTATTTGCCATTGGAGAAATGACCTCTGTCATCTCTAACTTCTCGTAGCGCCATTGGCTTGAATGATTGTAAAAGAAAGAAGTACCGTTCATATGGCGCGGTGGACGTTGCCAGTCAAGCCCAAACGCCAGTGGTTGCCAGCCAGTTTGAGGGCGCAGTTTCTCTTGCCCTACATAGTGTGCCCAACCGCCACCACTTTGACCGATGCAACCACACATCATCAACATATTGATGAGACCACGGTAGTTCATGTCCATGTGATACCAGTGGTTCATACCTGCACCAACGATCACCATGGAACGACCTTTGGTCTTGTCTGCGTTAGTTGCGAATTCTCTCGCGACTTTAATCACATCTGCGCGCGGTACGCCGGTGATTTGTTCCTGCCAAGCCGGAGTGTATGGAATGTCTTGGTCGTAACTGCTGGCCACATTTGGATCGTCATAGCCATTATCGACACCATAGTTGGCAAGTGTTAAGTCAAAAACAGTGGCAACATAGGTTTCAGAGCCATCAGCGAGTTTGACTTTCTTCGCTGGTACTTTGCGCAGCAACACATCGTCATGCTCAGTATTCTGGAAGTAACCAAATTCATGCTCCGCACCACCAAAATATGGGAAAGCAACACTGACCAGTTCATCATGACTACCTTTCAGACTTACTCGTAAATCGAGTTCATCACCTGATTTACCATCAGTTTGGGTAATATTCCATTTCCCTTTTTCACCCCAGCGATAACCGACTGAGCCTGTAGGCGAAACTAATTCGCCATCTTTATCATTGACCGAGATGGTTTTCCATTCAGGGTTGTTGTCTTGACCGAGTTGACCATCTAAATCTGACGCTCTGAGGAACCGCCCCTGATGCAGACTGCCGTCCTCAGCTTTGTCAAGCATGACCAGAACAGGGAAGTCGGTATAACGTTTCACATAATCGGCAAAATATGCTGATGGTTTCTCAACATGGAATTCTTTAAGAATAACGTGGCCAAATGCCATCGCTAATGCTGCATCAGTCCCCTGTTTTGGTGCCAGCCACTGGTCAGTAAGTTTTGCCACTTCAGAATAATCAGGCGTGATACCGATGACCTTAGTACCTTTGTAGCGGACTTCTGTGAGGAAGTGCGCATCTGGTGTGCGTGTTTGCGGAACGTTTGAGCCCCAGCAAATAATGTAGTTTGAGTTATACCAATCAGCCGACTCTGGCACATCAGTCTGTTCACCCCAAATTTGGGGAGATGCTGGCGGTAAATCACAGTACCAGTCATAAAAGCTTAGGCAGTTTCCACCTATCAACGACAGATAGCGCGCACCCGCCGCATAGGAAACCATAGACATCGCAGGAATGGGTGAAAAGCCGGTAATGCGGTCAGGGCCGTAAGTTTTTGCCGTATATACATTCGCAGCCGCGATGATCTCGTTAGCTTCGTTCCAGTTAGCGCGAACAAACCCCCCTAGGCCTCGTTGTTGTTTGTATTCTTTGGCTTTTGCGGGATCTTCAACAATCGAGCGCCAAGCCTCAACCGGATCCTTGTGTTGGGCTTTCGCTGCTCGCCACAGTTTGACTAAGCGTTTACGGATTTTTGGATGCTTGAGGCGATTGGCACTGTAGATGTACCAAGAGTAACTTGCGCCCCTCGGGCAACCTCTGGGCTCATGGTTAGGAAGGTCTGGGCGCGTACGTGGATAATCGGTTTGCTGAGTTTCCCAGGTTACCAATCCATCTTTCACGTAGATTTTCCAGGAACATGACCCGGTACAATTAACACCATGGGTTGAACGCACAACTTTGTCATGCTGCCAACGACGGCGATATCCGTCCTCCCACCCTCTACTTTCATTCGTAGTAACCCCGTGACCGTTCGAAAACGGCTCTTCGTTACGTTTGAAGAACTGCAATCTGTCTAAAAAATGACTCACGCCAGACTCCTTTATCAATGGAATAGCAACGACTAGATGCGCTGCAAACTCAAGCTCTATTTGGATTAAAGTGCATTGTTAATCGCACGGCAAGAACCCGAAAATAGCGTTAAATGAGAGAGTTACCACCAAAGTGGTAGAGGCGTTTTTTTGCTTTTCCTTTGTATTAAAGGGGTCTAGACTGATGGCATTAGGAACTGGATTCAAATTGAGCGCAGATTAATCTTTGTAGGTATCACTAGTGAGTCGACTTAATCTCTTTATTAACCATGCAACCAATTAAAAGTTTTATACATTCGACTGTTTTTAAAATCGCTGCATTAATGTTTTCGGTGAGCTTTTTGGCGATCATCAGTATGTTTACTACCGTGTTTATGAGTGACGGCGCTCAGTTTGATGCTCAGGCGGTCAATGTGGCGGGCTCATTGAGAATGCAGGCGTATCGAATTCATAGCATGATGCAGGAAAGCCCTAATGATATTGAGACAATCAATCAATTAGTTGGTGAATTTGATCTGACTTTGAATACCGGCGTGCTGGTTAATCAACAGGCGCTTCGGGATAGCGGTGATATTGCAAAGCATCATGCGGCTGTTACAAAATACTGGAGTGAAGAAGTCAAGCCGTTGATCCAAGCCTATTTAACTGCGTCAGCTGAGAATAATACTTCTAGTCTTGGAGTTTTCAACACACTGGTGGAAAACATCGAACTATTGGTTACTGCTTACCAAAAACATGCTGAAACCAATATTGCTACGATCCGATTAGTTCAGAGTCTGGCATTATTCTGCACCCTGATACTTATTGCGCTAGCGATGGTGATTGTGCATCGGCATATAGAGCAACCGCTTTCAAAGCTGACAGCAGTAGCTCGTCAAATAGGCCAAGGAGACTTCACTGCCAGAGCAGAGGAAACGGGCAAAGGCGAGCTTGCATTGTTGGCCCGAACAATCAACAAAATGAGCGGCAGCCTGTATCGCTCAAAATCGCAACTGGAAGAGCAAATCAAACGAAAGATAAGAAAGCTGTCGCGTTCAAATCAATCACTCGAATTGCTGTTTCAAGTGTCACGCAAACTCAATGAAGTTGAACCCGGCTCTGTCGATTTTCAACCATTACTCAACAAGCTGGCTGACGTAACAGGTGTAAAAGACTTAGACCTATGCATTATGACAGCGCAAGGCACGGGCCCATACGAACATTTGATGAGTACCGAAAAAACGATTCCAGACATGTGTCAACAGCAGCTCTGCCAAAACTGCACTGAGCATGATTCACTTTTTCCGCCTGTTAATGGGCAAATGAAGTATCAGTTAAGTATTGGTGATCAACACTATGGTGTCTTGGTGGTGAGTTTGGGTGAAGGAAGTATTCTGGAAGACTGGCAGCACCAGCTGTTTGAAGCCATTGCTGAGCAGGTCGCTAATGGTCTGAGCATGAAGTACCTAAATGAGCAGCGCAGGCGTATCTCTTTGATGAATGAGCGCACGATAATTGCCAGAGAACTGCATGACTCGTTGGCACAGGCATTGTCGTACCTAAAAATTCAGGTAACTCGATTGCAACGTCTGCAGCAAAAAGACAGTGCCCAGGAGCAAATAGATCAAGTAATTGATGAGCTCAAAAATGGACTTGGCGCGGCTTATAGTGAACTGCGAGAGTTACTGACAACTTTCAGGTTGAAACTCGATGGGCAGGGCATCAAAGCCGCATTAGAGCAAACGATTTCACAATTGCAAAACCGCTCAGAAGATTTCAGTTTTACGCTCAATTATCACGTGAGTAATATTCCCTTCACGCCCCAAGAAGAAATACATCTGTTACAGATTGCCAGAGAAGCGACCCAAAATGCTTTCTATCACTCTCAGGGTTCCAATATTGAAATTAGCATAACCAGTAATTCCTTATCAGAAGTGATATTAACGGTTAAAGACAACGGAATTGGCATCCCTGAAGACCCGAATAAGCTGAATCACTACGGCCTGGCCATTATGAAGGAACGCAGCCGGAATTTGGATGGGGAATTATCAGTCAAACGAAATGGTGAACGCGGCACCATGGTCATGTTTAGTTTTATTCCGGAGTATGCGCGAACTCTTGAGGTAAAGAGCAAGAGTGCTTGATTTCCCAAGCTTTTGACCCGTTTTATCAACTGTGAATTGCAACTGATTTCACCTGTAACAACGCTTGGCTACCAGCCGCTAAAGACAAATTTGCTATTGCGCGTTTGGTTACCGAAACCATAAAAGCATTTTCGCCTACAGTAGCTTTTACAATTGCTTGGCTTGGGTGCTCACCTTCATTAATTGCTACAATCTGAGCGTTGAGCACGTTTTGAAAACTGTTTTTACTTACAGAATTCGCCAGGCTGATATCTTTCCCAAAGACTTGAACTCTTACTTGGTTGCCTATCTTGAAACTATTGTTGGGTATCCAAAGTGCTTGGTCGCCAATAGACATACAAGCTAAGTGCCACTGCTTGTCAATCTTTATTACCTTGCCTGACAAGACCGTCGATATCTCATCATTGAGTCTTAGTGGTAACATCTCATTTGAAAGCGAGGCCGACAGCGAATCACTAGATACCACACTACCTTCATGCATAACAACAACATGATCTGCTAGCATTGCCACTTCTTGCGCTGCGTGAGTAACGTATAACATGGGTATGCTCAGTTGCCGCTTAACACGCTTTAAGAAAGGTAAAATCTCGCGTTTTCGGTCATCGTCAAGAGATGCCAGTGGTTCATCAAACAGCAAAATCTTGGGGTTCAACGCCAGTGCCCGAGCAATGCCGACACGCTGTGCTTCCCCACCTGATAATTCAGCAGGCTTTTGATTTAACAGGTGTGCAATTCCCAACACTGAAATTGCTTCATCTAGGTTCTGTTTGCTTGCGTGAACGGCACGTTTGATACCATAGAGAAGATTATCCTTAACGCTGAGATGGCTAAATAGACTTGGCTCTTGAAAGACATATCCAATGGCTCGCTTGTGCGGCTTAAGCTTAGTTTTTGGGCTATCCCAAACTTCATCACCGATAGAAAAGTATCCAGCTGCCTCCTTCTCCAGGCCAGCGACACAGCGCAGCAATGTTGTTTTGCCGCAACCAGAATGCCCATAAAGCACGCTAATGCCTGTGTCGGGAAGCTCAAGATCAACATCCAGATTAAACCTCCCTTTAGATAGCCTGTAAGCGAGTTCCACAATTACTGACTCTTCAAAGGGGCGAATGCAAACCGCCTACGCCGGATCCATTGCAAAAGCGTTAACGTTAAAAATGAAAAGACAAGCATGATCAATGACAGCGTATGTGCGGCGCCGTAATCCATACTCTCTACATGGTCATAAATTTGAATTGATACAACTTGCGTTTCACCCGGAATATTGCCTCCAATCATCAAAATAACACCAAACTCACCAATCGTATGCGCGAAAGTCAAAACGATAGCCGTAAGAATGCCATTCTTTGATAAAGGCAACACCACAGAAAAAAAAGTATCGATGGGAGAGGCTCTTAACGTAGATGCGACTTCTAGCGTTCGAGTAGGGATGGCTTCAAAGGCAGACACAAGTGGTTGTACTGTAAAGGGTAAAGAATAAACAATCGAGGCTATGACCAAGCCTGAAAACGTAAAAGGGAATACACCAAAACCTAATTGAGTTGTTACTTTACCCACCGGCCCCTCAGGACCTAAAAGCAATAGTATATAAAATCCGAGTACCGTAGGCGGCAATATGAGTGGCATCGCTACCAATGCAGTTAAGAGACTTGTGAGCTTGGAGCGAGACCTAGCCAACCACCAGGAAAACGGAATTCCAAAACATAACAGGAGAATGGTTACCGTGCTCGCCAGCTTTAAGGTCAGAAGCAAGGCTTGCATATCACTCGTGGATAGCATTTGCGGCCTCTTGATCAGGTACTTCAAACCCATATTCTGTCAGTATTTTTGAGACGGCTCCACTTTGCATAAATGAATGAAATCGCCACGCGGTAGGGTTGTCTCCACCGTGTTGGGTGACAATAAAACCTTGGAGTAGCGGAGAATGGAGAGTCTCTGGTATTAATATGTAGGAGGCTCTTGAGGAGTTCCATGCAGATTTTACCAACGACAAGGCAACAATACCCGCATCGACATGCTGATTAACGATAAGTTGAGCAGTATGGGAAACGCTATCACCATAGATGATTTTTGAAGTCAGCTGAGTCCACAATCCAGTTTGATCCAGTACTTCTTTGGCTCTCATGCCATAGGGAGCATGCCTCGGATTGGCAATAGCGATTCTCTCAAAGTCAACGCGAAGCAAAGAAGCGAGTTGGCCGTTAGACAAATCGTTTTTATGGCTCAATAGAACTAATCGGCCCTTTGCGTATGGGACAACAGCCGACGAAGAATACCCCATTGCTTTTAGCTGCTGTGGAAATCTTATGTCTGCTGAGAAATACAGATCATAAGGTGCTCCGTTGCGGATCTGCGTACGAAACTTGCCTGACGAACCAAACGACGTTTTAACGGCTACGTCTGGATTTGCAGTCTCAAATAAACTAACGATATCTCTCATCGCAAATTTAAGATCAGACGCAGCTGCTATTAACAGCTCTTCAGCATTTACATTCAAATGAAAAAACAGGGTTATCAATGAGAAAAATAGCTTTAAACGCATGAGAGTCTCAACCATGGTAAACCGATAAAAGGTGCGATCGTTCGCACCTTATTATCGATTATTCGGACTTCCTAAGGATTGTAGAATTCGCCGTCCTTACGTAAATAGAACCAGTAGTTAATCAAGACGCAGACACCATAGAACACTGCAAATCCAATCAACGCGACTTCAGGAGTAGTTGCCTGGATTTGCTCACCAATAACCTTTGGTATGTAAAAGGCACCATATGCAGCTACTGCTGACGTCCAACCAAGTACTGGGCCCGCTTGTTCTTTAGGGAATACTTGCGCGATTGTTCTGAAGGTTGAACCATTACCGATACCTGTAGCGGCAAAGAGAATCAGGAACAACACGAAGAATTGAATGAAAAACTCTTCCGGCGTAGCTGATTGATAGGCTGCCTGCATATAATAAGCAGCACCGAGTGCACTACCAATCATGACAATTGAGCAGACTTGTGTGACTAATGCACCGCCAATTTTGTCCGAAATCCAACCACCTAACGGACGAATAAGTGCACCAATGAATGGGCCCATCCAGGCGTACATTAAAGCACTTGGCCCATTAGGGTTGATGGTATTGTGCGTCATCATTCCATCGACCATAACGTGGCTGTAGCCAAAAATAACTTTTATCGCGAGCGGGAATGAGGCCGCAAAACCGATAAACGAACCGAAGGTCATCGTATAAATCACACTCATCACCCAAGTGTGTTTGTTGTTAAAGATTTGATATTGGCGAGTCAGACTCTCACCAATTGAACCTGGTAACATTTTTAAGATAACGACGGTGGCAGTCACAACCAGTACTAATACAACTTCCTTGGGTACCCCGAATCCAGAACCATTTGCAGTCTCAGGTAGCATCAACCATAAGCCAAAAGCCGCCACCACCAAACCGATACTGAGCATAACGGTGATCAGAGCAAAAGATGTTAGAGGGCTACCTATGTTTGGAGAAACATCAGGCGTACGAATATTGTTCATACCAAACCATGATAGGAAGAATAGAGGGACAAGTAATAACAACCAGACAAAACCGGCGTTTGAAATATAGCTTTCCGTGCCTGCAGGAATTTTACCGATGAGCGTGCCTGATGTGTTGATCAGCGTCATCGGGTCTCCACTAAAAGCACCAAAGGCAGCGAATGTCATGAACAGTGGTACAACAATTTGCATCGTGGTAACACCAAAGTTACCTAGCCCTGCGTTCATACCTAGTGCCAAACCTTGCTGCTTTTTTGGGAAGAAAAAGCTGATGTTGGACATTGATGAAGCAAAGTTTCCGCCGCCGAAGCCGGATAGCAGTGCTAACAGTTGAAATTGCCATAATGGCGTATCAGGATTTTGCAGCGCAAATCCTGCTCCTACCGCTGGTATCATTAGTAGTGCAGTCGTAAAGAAAATGGTGTTCCTACCGCCGCATAATCGAATAAAGAAGCTGCTTGGAATTCTCAGTGTTGCGCCGGTCAATCCAGCAATCGCCATCAAGGTAAAGAGTTCAGCCTTTGCAAAGGGGAAACCCAGGTTTAACATTTGAACGGTTATGATTCCCCAATAGAGCCATACAGCGAAGCCAGCTAGCAAGCTAGGAATGGATATCCATAGGTTGCGATTCGCTATTTTCTTTCCCTCTTTTTCCCAGAAATCAGGATCTTCTGGATCCCACTTGTGCAGATCAGACATAACGCTTACTCCAACATAGAATGACATTTATTTGGTCACACTATGGTCCACGCAGGCAGAGCTAACAATCTGCTTCAGTAGGTAGCCAGACGGGGCATTGTGGTAACAAAATATGCGATTTCCAGCTTATTGAATGCTGAAAGGGGTACGGCTATCTTGTTGTATTCCCTATATTTAAAGGGTTTCAATGAATGTGTTTTGCTACCCCTTAAGTGGTAGCTGGCTTACCTCCAGTAATTTAAGAGAAGTTCACCAGTTCGTGTATAGTTTAACTAAAAGAATGACTCAGCGTTTGTAAGGAGGCATACATGTTCGAAGACAAACCCGCCACTATCATGATGGTTGACGACCATCCTTTATTGCGTAAAGGATTAAACCAACTTATCGAATTTGAAGATGATCTAGAAGTCGTTGGAGAGGCGAGTTCAGGAAAAGAAGCCATCGAAATGGCGATGCAATTGGAGCCAGACCTGATCACGCTGGATTTGAACATGCAAGGTATGGATGGATTGGAAACGCTAAAGCATCTGCGGGATAAAGGTGTTGATTCGCGCATCATCATGTTGACGGTATCTGACAACGATGAAGATGTTGTTGAAGCCGTTCGCTCAGGTGCCGATGGTTATCTGCTAAAAGACATGGATCCAGAAGACATTGTCAACAAACTGCGTGAAGCCGCGCTCGGCAAAATGGTAATGAGCGCAAAGCTGACTGAGGTACTGGCTACTGCGCTACGCAAGCCCGAAAGGGCTGGAAGTCGAGCATTGGCCAGCCTGACCAGTCGTGAATTGGAGATCCTCAAACTCATCGCGAAAGGTATGAGCAACAAGCTTATTGCACGAGAACTGGATATTTCGGATGGAACGGTCAAAGTCCATGTGAAGCACTTTCTTAAAAAACTGAATCTACGCTCTCGTGTGGAAGCAGCTGTATGGATGGTGAACCACCAAAAAGGAGCTTAATCATGGGATGTGGTTGCGATGCTAAAGGCCTTATGCCGATAGAAAAAGCCAAACAAATCATTTGGGACACTATCACTCCGATTGACGATGTCGATCAATGCAACCTCGATTCGGCATTGGATAGAGTACTGGCCGAAGATGTGATTTCTCCCATTAACGTCCCGGGTTTTGATAACTCCGCAATGGACGGCTACGCCATTCGCCATCAGGATCTGTCTTCTGGTACTACTTTTAGTCTGGTTGGTAAGAGCTTTGCTGGCAATCCATTCAGCGGCGAGATCGGCAAGCATCAGTGCGTGCGTATTATGACCGGTGCACAAATCCCATCAGGTGCGGATGCGGTGGTTATGCAAGAAAACACCGTTGCAAATGCTAAGGAAATCACAGTCACTCACACTGTTAAGCTAGGTGAAGCGATACGCATCGCAGGTAGTGATATCGCAAAAAAATCCGTCGTGCTGTCTAAAGGAAAGAGGCTGACTGCAATTGATATTGGGCTCCTCGCGTCTATTGGTATCGATAAGGCATCAGTTTTCCGCAAGCTTAAAGTGGCATTGTTTTCAACCGGTGATGAGCTTTTACAGCCTGGGGACATTCCTCAACAGGGCAAAATCTTTGACAGCAATCGGCCCATGCTGCGCGCAATGTTAAAACGTCTTGGCGCTGAGGTTCTGGACTTGGGTGTGATAGAAGATAGCCCGGATAAAATTCGAGAAGCCTTTACCCAAGCAGATGCAAGTGCAGATTGCGTAATCACTTCTGGTGGCGTGTCGGTGGGTGAAGCTGATTATACACGTGAAATTCTCGAGGAGATCGGCCAAGTAGACTTTTGGAAGCTGGCAATCAAACCTGGCAAACCACTCGCGTTCGGTAGATTAAACAACAGTTTGTTTTTTGGTCTCCCCGGTAATCCAGTATCAGCGGCAGTCACCTTTGACCAAATTGCCGCACCGTCTTTATCACTATTAGCGGGCTGCACACCTAATGGAAATGTCGCCATTAGAGCCATCGCAAAGAATAGGTTTAGAAAGAAACCAGGAAGAACTGACTATCAACGCGCATTCTGTTACAGCGATGACAATGGTCAACTGATAGTCGACTCTGGCGGTTCTCAAAGCTCAGGCGTGCTTTCTTGTTTTACCACGAGCAATTGTTATGCAGTGCTTGAGAACAGTCGCGGAATGGTAGAGCCGGGAGAAACCGTGAATGTGCAATGGTTTGATTCGGTTTTGAGATAAAAAAGCAATGAGTAATCAACTTCGTCGTTCGATGTTCATAATTGCAGGCTTACTGGCCTGTCTTTGCGGCATTTTTGGCGTCGTATTACCTTTGGTTCCAACTACACCCTTTCTACTCTTGTCTGCCTTTTGTTTTTCTAAAAGCTCGAATACGCTGTATCAATGGCTATTATCGCAGCCATTGCTCGGAGGCGTAATTAACGACTGGGAACAATCAGGTGTAATTGCACTTAAGACCAAAGTCATTGCTTGCACTAGCTTGATTGCGATGGTAGCCGCTGCGTTATTAATTGGCGATTACGCTTATTGGACAATTGCTTCGGTAACCACTGTATCCATTCTCGTTTTAAGCTTTATATGGAGCAGACCCAGTCAGGTTTGACGTTATACTATGTATGGTTATTTGATACTCGCTCACATTTTAGGAGCAACAGTATGGACAGGCGGCCATATCGTGTTGGCGCTTGCTGTATTACCCAGAGTATTGAAAGAGAAGTCACCCCAACGTTTGCTGGAGTTTGAATAAGCGTTTGAGCGTATTGGTAAACCGGCCATGCTAATCCAAATAGTCACCGGTTTGCTGTTAGCATATCGATTGTTGCCAGACATTTCACTATGGCTGGATTGGAATAACCCAATCTCAAGGGTGATTGCCCTATAGTTTATACTACTTACGTTAACTATTTTATTAGCTGTTGACGCTAAACTAAGAGCTTTACCTAAATTATCACAGCAGAATTTATGGGATATGGCCCTGCATATTATTGCCGTAACCCTGCTTTCGATAATTTTCGTAATCGTCGGCGTATCGTTCAAGACAGGTTGGTTGTATTAAACCAGCGATCCATTGCTTCCTTGTCCGACAACCTGCTGGCAACCCACTTCATACCTTCTGAGGTACCCTCTTGTTTCCATAAAGGAGCGCTGGTTTTAAGGTAATCAATAATAAACTCACAAGCGTCAAATGCGTTTTTGCGATGTTTGGATGTTACGCCAACGAACACAATTTGCTCCTGAGGCCCAATCCTCCCCACTCGATGGATAACTCTTATTTGTCCTAACTGCCAACGTTTTCGAGCTTCACTACAGATACGCATCAGGGATTTCTCGGTCATCCCTGGGTAATGCTCTATGAGAATGCCCGACACTGCCCCCTGAATATTAAAATCTCGTACCAAACCCGTAAAAGTGACTACGGCACCGTCCCCATCCGCCTCTTTCTTAAGCGCCTGGTATTGTTCACAATGATCAAAGTCGTCACGCTGAACACTAATCATTGTTAACCTCCAGTCACCGGCGGGAAAAACGCGATTTCGTCGCCATCATTAATTTTTGCGTCTTTACCACAAAGGGTTTGATTCACCGCACACAGAATGTCTCTTTCTTCAAGCAAACACCACTCCTCTCCGCGTTCGACAAGCTCATGTGCGACATCGGCTACAGTGTTTTCACCCGCATATTCAAGATTCAAAGACGATGTACCTAACCTTTCACGAAGACTTGCGAAAAATTTTATCTGTATCATGCAGAGCGCCTCCACAGTCCAGTTTTACCACCGCTTTTTTCAATGACTTTTAAGCCATGAATAACCATTTCTGGGTCAACAGCTTTACACATATCAAAAAGCGTCAGCGCAGCCACAGAGGCGCCAGTAAGCGCCTCCATTTCAACGCCAGTGTTACCATTTAATTTACATTGACAGGTTATCTTTATTTGCTTGGATAACTCGTCAGTTTCAAAATCCACGTCTACTTTGCTGAGTAACAGTGGATGACATAGCGGCACCAGATTGGCACATTGTTTTGCCGCTTGAATGCCTGCCACTCTTGCGACACTAAAGACATCACCTTTCGCCAACTGGTTTTGTATTATTTGCTCAAGCGCAATATCTGAAACACTGACATAGGCTTCCGCTTTTGCTATGCGAGTCGATGTGGCTTTTTCGCTCACATCGACCATGTTCGCTTTGCCATGATTATCAATATGGCTAAGCTCAGAATTAGTTAGCCCAGTCATATCGGTCTACTCGCGCATTGAAGTGCTTCATTGGTTTGTAAATGCGGTACGAAGTTACACGGGCCATGGGCGCCATTTAGTTGCGCTTCAATGATACCCGCCCAAGCGGTTTTGCAAGCATTGGTAGACCCAGGTAGACAAAATATAACAGTGTTGTTTGCTAATCCAGATATAGCCCTTGATTGGATTGTTGAAGTACCTATTTCCTTAAATGACAAATATCGAAATAATTCACCGAATCCCTCAACTTCTTTGTCAAACAAGGGTTTTACCGCTTCAGGTGTGGAATCTCTTGAAGTAAATCCGGTACCTCCAGTCACGATTACGGCTTGTATGGCTGGATCCGCGATATAAGCTGAGACCTTTGCCCTGATCAGATAAATATCGTCAATAACAATGTCTCGCTTAATCACCTGATGACCCGATTCTGTTGCATTCACAGCCAGATACTCGCCAGAGGTATCCGTGCTTCTATCACGCGTGTCAGAAACTGTCAGAACAGCAATACCAAGTGATTCAAATTGTTTGTTAGCATGTCCCATGGCGAACCTCAGTTGGTACAGAACATTCAGATGTTTCGAAGTGTTGCATTGCAAAACGCCATTGTTCTGGTGTGTTTGAATTGAAAAGGGGTGACTGCTGGCGCAGGTGCAGCTTCATTAAAGGGAAATGCGTGCAAAAGCGATCAACAGAAAAACTGTTTGTACACCGCAGTGTGTAATCCAGGGTTTGGCGGGTCGTCTCGGTGTTACGCAAGTAAAGCGGCAAACTATGTTCACCAAATCTGACATTGCTCGAAAACTTTTCGCCGCTATCTAACAAGCGTTGTATTATGGAAGCATCTATTAGCGGAAGGTCGATCGGCAGTATCAATAGATTTTTGTTTGGAAAGCGCATAGCAGTACTGTGGATACCAGACAAAGGCCCTTTACCTGGGTACAGATCTGGAAAATGCCCAGCTTCGCCGTCATTGCGACTGATAACAACTTTACTCACCGATGTTTCAAGTAACAGCTTGTAAGTTCTGGTTAACATGGTTGATTGCGAAATCGTAAGTAAAGCTTTGTCTTGGCCCATGCGGCTAGAAGCACCGCCGGCTAAAATGACGCCAATTGTGTTCATGTTACCCTCCTAGCATAGCCAGTTGTTTCGTTGCACCCGTAAATCCTTGATGCAGAAAATGCTGACTGTGTTTTTGTTGAAGATGAGAAACAATAGCTTGCTGAGCACCCGAAACATCACCTGCTAACAGAAATGAACGGATACTGATGCCTTGTTCTGCAAACAGACACAGATGCAGTTTGCCTTGTGCGGAAATACGCAAACGATTGCATGATTCACAGAAGTCTTTGCTGTAAGGCATGATTAGGCCGATATTCCCTGCAAATTCGGGGTGCATGAACTCCTCTGCAGGCCCTGCATCGGTTTCTCTTATGATGCGTTGCCATCCTTGTTCAAGAAGCCGATCTTTGATCGTTTGCCCAGCGACATGGTTTTTATCAAAAAAACTTTTATTGTCACCAGTTTGCATAAGTTCTATGAACCGCCAGGTAACCTTGTGGTCGCGGAGGTAGTTAGAAAAAGCATCTAATTCTTTGTAGTTAAATTGCTTGAGCATGACGGTGTTTAACTTAATGCTGCTGATGCCTAACTGAGCAGCTCGTTCAACACCCAACAGTATTTCTTCCAACTTTTGTTTGCCGGTGATTGCCGCAAACATGCGAGGGTCGAGACTGTCAGCACTGACATTTATCGCATCAAGACCAGCCCGCTTATACCCTTCGATATCCTGATTGAGTTTGAATCCGTTTGTTGTCAGGGCGACTTTTTTGATGCCGTCTACTTTTTTACAGGTTTCGATGATTTCACACAAATCTTTGCGCAGTGCAGGCTCGCCGCCAGTAATGCGCACTTTGGTTGTACCCAAGCCAGCAAAAGCTTTCACCAAGGTTTGAATTTCGTTTACGGACAAACCGCCTTTGGGCGTGTTGCAGTCGTTGCCATCAGGAAGACAATAGTTACAACGAAAGTTACACAGTTCAGTCACTGAGAGTCTCAGATAATTGAACCTTCGTCCGAATGAGTCTTGTAAATTCATCTAACACCTTTCCAAATGTCGAGCATTGCAGCTCGTGGGCGGCAGGTTGATTTCTCTGGCTACCGGGCAACTTCTCAGTTGCGGCTCCTGTACCTTAGTTATTTAAACCTTAGGTATCAGAGCTCGGAGTTTTTGTTACCTTAAGTTTGGCGTAAAAGTGTTGTTTTTGTTATTCCGCTGAAGGAATACTCACAAGGGGGTATAAAAAAGCCGACCCGTGTTGAGTCGGCAACTAACGCGTGGATGACGTTAGAAAGTGAAAGTCATCATTGCCCACAGTTTATTGGTGTCGACCGCGAAATCATCGGCACTGTAGTTGGCATAACGTAGTAAAAAATTTGTATTTTTATATACAGGATAAGTGGCGTTGAAATTAAACTCATTGCCGTAGTCAATGGAGCCAACTTCCGACTCAAATTGATGGTAAGAAGCCACCATATTCAACTTGCCTATTTTACCTGAGGCCTTTAGATACAAATCGTCTATTCCCTCATTGGGAGTATTCAGGAATTTATCAGCAAAGCCCTGAAATATATGTAGCGTCGCTAGAGGTGTAGAAAATCCAACGTTCGCATCACTACCCAAAGACTCAAAACCTATACCAACATTAACCACTGACAACTTAGTGCTTAATTCTAATGCGAGGTAGTCTGTTGAAAAGTCTGTTGGATTGTCGCCGGTTTCATTTTGACGTGCATAAGCCGCGTGAACGTTTACGGCAGAAATCTTACCATCGTAACTTACCCCGAATGTGCGAGTCGCGATGGCATTCGCAGTGTCGAAGTCAAGCTCATAGGCGAAACCTGCCACCTTGTGATCAGCATTGATTTTATGTGTGACGTTCAACAGATGTATGTTGCCACCCAAATCCGAATTCGGGCTATCTGTACCAAAAATTCGATTTACGTTATGTACATAGCTGTAGTCAACATTCAGGCCTGACTGATTGTCGTATCTTAAACGATAGCCATCATAAGTCTGTTCATTTTGACGCCAACCAACACCACCGACGAATCTTTGATTATTGTGATTGATGCGTTGTCGACCTGCCGTAAAATGCAATGACTCTGTTTTGTACCCCACGTAGGCTTGGTTGAAATCTGAACCAATCGGATCTGCAACGACAGGATAGTTGGTATTGCCATTGACGGTACTATTGAAGTTTTCGTTGCCCAAAGCGGTTACGTTATCGAACTCTATTTGCGTATAGAAGCCCCCAAAATCTGCACTTTTATAACTAAGGCGGGTAAGCAACGTTGATGCATTCGCATCTTTGTCAACGTTATCCTGGTCTACTCGCTCGTATCGATAACGGAGTTTAACATTTGCGTCACCGTCAGTGATCGCTTGTTGGAAATCAGCGAATCCGGTTGCAACCGATACGTTTGGCATTAACAAACCTGCTGCACATATTGTAGCGATAGCCGTTGCTAATAGTGTTTTCATAGTATTCTCCTCACTAAATGCTACGCTAAACAATACGCCTTAAAACAAATAAAACTACTAAAAATCATATAGATACCCACACTTACTCGATGCTAGCAAATTGAGGTATTCAGACTACCTCTTTTGGGGAATTGCTGGCCTATGGCTTGAGTGGTAAAAAGAAATGCAACTAAAGTTGTGGGATACACGATGAAAAACGAGCTCACCACGAAGCAAGCAATGCGATACAGCCGCCATGTCCTGCTATCTGGCTTTGACTTGGATAAACAGGAGATCCTGATAAATAGCAAAGTGTTGATACTAGGTGTTGGCGGACTAGGATGTGCTGTTAGCCAATATTTAGCTGCAAGTGGCGTTGGCGGAATAACGCTGGTTGATGACGATAAGGTTGAATTGACAAATCTTCAGCGACAAGTGCTGCACTTGGAAAAGAACATCGGGCAACCGAAAGTAAGTTCTGCACAACATTTGTTGTCGCAAATCAACAGCGAGATAAGCATCAAGACATTTAATCAACGACTCTCTTCAAATGAACTTCAGATGTTGGTTACCGAGAATGATTTGGTCGTAGACTGCACAGACAATCTAAGCAGTAGAGATCAAATCAATTCAATCTGCTATCAGTCGGGTAAGCCTTTGGTGTCTGGTGCGGCGATACGTATGGAAGGACAATTATTCAACGTACTGCCAGACAAAAAAAGTGCGTGTTATGCCTGTTATAGCCATTACTTTGGCGAACAAAATCTCAGCTGTGTTGAATCAGGAGTCATGTCACCACTGGTAGGAATTATTGGCACCAGCCAAGCGCTCGAGGCCATCAAGATCCTAACGCACTATGGGGAGCCGTTTTACAATCAGCTAAAGCTGTTTGATGCAATGGAGCACAGCTGGCGTACAGTGAATGTCGTTCCTCTTAAGGACTGCAAAGTTTGCGGACATATAAGGTAAGGTAAGAACCAATGGATTACCTGCTATTAAAACAAATACACATCCTGTTGGCAGTAACTACACTTGTAAGCTTTGTTATCCGTGGGTATTGGATGATAACTGATTCAAGCTTGCTGCATCACAAATGGGTGAAAACTATTCCCCACGTTATCGATACACTTTTACTCAGTACCGCTGTTACTCTGATGGTAATGGCAGGCTTCTATCCATGGATTTTCGACTGGGTAGCCGCAAAAATACTGTTGCTCCTGTTGTACATTGTGTTTGGAACCGTAGCATTGAAGCGTGGCAAAACAAAAACACAGCGCATAGTCGCGTTTATTGCCGCGCTCTTATGCATCGGTCTGATATTTAAATCTGCATTCAGCAAATTTATGCTTTAAGTATATTTATCCTGGTCTTCCGTCCACTCTGGGTGCTGACAGTACAGGCAAGTATTTAAAGAAAAACAAACCGAATGCTACACACCATAGACAACCTGCAAATAGCCAAAATTGAATCGTCCACTGTGGCCATATCGCTATTGCAATAGACCGCACTATCGCACTGATCACAACAGCAAAAAAAGCGACGCTCATTAGCTTTCCAACTTGTAGCATCCTGCCGGTATGCCCAAGTGAAACGCGAGACATCATAGCTAAAATCATGCCCCCTATGACGCCAACGGTTAAACTGTGGATTGCAGTACTTAAAGTAATACTTACACCAAAGAAATGCAGGCTTAGCAAGCCTAGCCCTATCGGAATGAACAGCATAGTAAAATGCAAAGACCATACGAGTGGCACATTTAAAGTGACCCAGATGCGCCACCTCCACTGACGTAATGCATGAATCATGGCTGCTGTCAGGCATACAATGCCCGTCAACATCGTAATATCCGCAACATCTTTGAGTAGCAATAAAACCAACACAACCACAAGGCTGGCTAAGGCTGCCATTTCCAACCACTTTATAGGTAGTACTTTGGTAGTTTTTGTGCCATTTGCTGTAAACATCGGAATGACTCTGCCACCTAAAAAAGCCACCAGAAATGTGACTAGCAACGTCATACCCTGCATACCGCGTGACTGCCAAGCTGCATCAAAACCTAGGCTGGGTAGATAGGTGAAAAGGTTCATCACTGACATGAGTACTAGTACAGGAATAAAAATCAGATTTCGATACTGGCGTATTTTGACCATCCGTTGACCGACAAAAAATGCTGTTAACGGTAAGAACATCAAATCGACAATCATTGTCAATGGCAGCGTCGGCGTCGAGCCAGACAAAATCAACAGCCGTGCAAAACCCCACAGGGAGACTAGAAGCAGTAGTTGCCCTCCCTTGATACTTGGGATATTCGTCCAGGTTTGAACAGCGGTGAGTAAAAATCCAGCGATTATCGCTGCCGTGAAACCAAACAACATTTCATGACTATGCCACCAAAGCATACCGTTAAGTGGCTCAACAGAAACAGCGCCCTTTAAAGTCAGCAGCCACAACGCTATGGATAAGGCTGCAAACAGACTACCGAACAAGAAAAACGGCCGAAACCCTAAACGTAGCAATGGAGTAATTTTTTGCTCTTGTTGATTATCCACGATGTCTAACATGCCAATTAATCCTGTTCGAGAAAATTATGTTGTTGCGCTGCTAACACTCGGCTTTTATATCGCTCGCGTTTTATTGCCAAATGCATTAACAGCATACAGACTGCTAACACGCCGTAAAGCAGCATAAAACACGCACTGTAGACGCCGGCAATGTCGACTGCCAATCCAAAAAGAATAGGGAGCGTGCAACCACCTAATGCGCCAAGCATGGCGACCATACCACCGACGCTTCCCATCTGTTCGGGATAATAGTCGTTGATGATTTTATATACGCTGGCGCGCCCAAAACCTTGCGCTAAACCAATCAGTAAGAGCAAGACAGTAAACACCCAAACATTCAGTTCAATGTAAAGTTCGACATCTTTATCCACACCATGAATGGTCATTGTCGTTGGCGGATAACTCAAAAAGAAAAGACAAACTAAGCAAATCCAGAACACCCCCCAGTTGACATTCCGCGCGCCAAAACGATCAGCAAACCAACCTCCGGCAGCACGTGCCATGCTGGAGCTGATAACAAATAATAAAGTTAGAGCCATGGCTTGATTGAACGGCAAAGCGTAGGCATTCACATAGTACTGGGGAAGCCAAAGCAATAGCGCTAAAAAACTGCCGAAAACAAAGTAGTAGTACAGTCCAAATCGCCAGACTCGTGCGTGAGCCAATGGTTTCACAAAAAACGCCAGCGGTTTCTGTTTGTTTTGCTGTTTGAATTTAGGTGGTGACGGCGCGGCTAACCAAAACGCAAAACAGGTAATTAAAACCATTGCGCTGTAGGTGGGCCCAATAGTGTTCCAACTCCAAACATCTCGTATATAAGGCACAATTATTAAACTGAGAGCCGCACCAGCGTTGCCCGCACCGAAGACTCCCATTGCCGTGCCTTGCTCTTTACTGTCAAACCAGTCCGTGAGGTAGCGAATACCAATGCTAAAAGAGACTCCCGATATTCCAATTAGTAACCCAACAATCACGTAGCCTGAAAAACTATCAATACTGGGTAATAAAACTAGTGGTGGAACAGTGATAAGCATCTGCAGGATCAGTATCATCTTTGGCGAGTATCGCTCACACAATAAACCTGCTGGCAACCTCAATAATGCGCCAGTGATGATGGGTGCAGAAAGCAGAATACCGACCTGAGTGCTGGACAATTCAAGCACTTGCTTCAGTTCAACGCTCATTACTGCATAAAGCGTCCAAACTGAGAAGTTAATAGCAAATACGAGCGTTGCCAATACTAAAGCTCGCGTTGCCTGCCTGGAGTGTGAAGCTGTCAAAAATCTACCCGATAATAAATAAAAACCAGTATTCACTTTAGCGTCCACAAGGCGACAACTCTATAAACCAGGGGGGATGCTTGACTAAGGTTTAAGTTACTAATTACCCCTAAATAGGTAGTCGCTGAAAAATTTTAAGCCACTGTTTTTAATGAATTAATTCAGCATTACAACAAGGCTTACATCGGCTGCTTTTGGATATTTACTTACCCACAAAAAACTGAAACTTACCGCCTAGAAGCAATAGGAATCAACGAGCCTTCGTTTACGCTTGTAAGAGGGGAAACAACTATTCGGCGATCAATGAATCTACAAAAGTGCCAATTTTTGCCACTTTAAGCACAGCTGGATACCACCTTTTAGGTATCCGTAAAGCATTGTAATTACAGGTTATTCCTTATTGATTCAAGTCAAAGACCAAGATCCCAGAGAGCTAATAATTAGTGATAGATAACAAATCCATGCGGAGATTCCCATGACAACTGAAAAATTCAATATCTTTAAATTTACTGGCAAGATGAAAATACTCCATCTGTCTTGGATGGCGTTCTTTATTAGCTTTCTAGTTTGGTTCAACTTCGCACCGTTACTTCAAGCAGTAAAAGAAACTTTAGGACTGACAACCGACCAGGTTAAAACTCTGCTCATTTTGAACGTTGCGCTCACCATTCCGGCCCGGGTTATTATCGGCATGTTGACAGACAAATACGGGCCGAGGCTGGTCTATTCAGCTTTACTGGCTATCTGTTCCATCCCCTGTTTCATGTTTGCTTTTGCGGATAGCTTCGTGCAAGCAGCGATTGCCCGCTTCTTGCTCGGTTTCATTGGCGCTGGTTTCGTTATTGGCATAAGGATGGTGTCGGAGTGGTTCCCCCATAACGAACTTGGCACAGCGGAAGGTATCTATGGTGGTTGGGGTAACTTTGGATCTGCCGCCGCCGCATTTACCTTGCCAACAATTGCGGTTTTGTTTGGCGGTGAAGACGGGTGGCGATATGCGATTGGCTTAACGGGTGTAATAAGCTTAATTTTTGCTTTTGTTTATTATGCCAATGTGACTAATACGCCAAAAGGTTCAACATACTTCAAGCCCAAAAACTTAGGCGCTATGGAAGTGACATCCAAGGGTGACTTCTTCTTACTTCTGCTGATGAAAGTGCCAATGTATGCGGCAATTGCTCTGCTAGCCTGGAAACTATCTCCAAGTGGTGTGGACATTCTCAGCCAAACCATTGTGAATTCGATTTACGTTGGGTTGTTTGCCTTGTATTTACTTGAAGTTTATAAAGTCTGGCAAGTCAACAAAGAAATCTTTACCAAAGAAGTACCAGAGTTACACCGCTATAATTTCAAACAAGTCGCTGTACTGGATATTCTGTACTTCACTAACTTCGGTTCCGAGTTAGCAGTGGTTTCAATGTTGCCACTTTTCTTTGCTGAAACATTCAGCCTTGATCCAGTGTTAGCGGGTTTGGTCGCGGGTGCCTATGCATTTATGAATTTGATGTCACGCCCAGCAGGCGGATGGATCTCTGACAAATTTGGCCGTAAATCTACACTCATGATTCTAACCGCAGGGTTGGCTGCAGGGTATGCGTTAATGGGCCTGGTTGATGGTACATGGCCATTATGGCTAGCAGTCGTCATTGCTATGGGCTGTTCATTCTTTGTGCAATCTGGCGAGGGTGCGGTGTTTGCTGTCGTCCCATTAATCAAGCGCAGAATGACAGGCCAAATTGCGGGTATGACAGGTGCATATGGTAATGTTGGTGCTGTTACATTCTTAACCGTCCTTTCATTTGTCGATTACAGTACGTTTTTCTACGTCATCGCAGCGACCGCGTTAGTTGGCTTATTCACGCTGATGTTTATGGATGAACCGCGTGGTCAAATCGCTGAAATTGCTGAAGATGGCACTGTTCATATGATCGATGTAAGTTAATAGTAACTCGTCAATAAAAGGCATCTCTAAAACAGGGATGTCTTTTTCACTAACCTAGACTTTTTCAATGCGATCAGAGCACACTCAAAAGCACGACGTCACAAACGATGCAACGCTTGTTGTTGTTACAGGTTGTGCTTCTATTGCAGGCGTTAAGCCGGTCAATGAAGATGCAGTTGCTGTGCATACGCCGACTGACCAACACGCGATATCGTCGAAGGGCACAGCCGTCGTAATAGCTGACGGTGTCAGTAGTGCCGAAGCGGGCAAAGAGGCTAGCGATTATGCAGTAAAACACTTTATCGAAGAATATTTCCGCACGCCTGATACGTGGTCAGCAAAACAAGCCGGACAAAAAACACTAACTACTATCAATTTAAACTTGTTCAAGCAAAGTCACGAGTTCACTCATCAGGAAAAAGGCTATCTATGCACGTTTAGTGGTCTTGTACTCAAATCAAGGACGGCTCACTTTTTCCACGCTGGCGATTCACGGATCTACCGTTATCGAGCAGGCACTATTACACAGTTGACGCGAGATCATTCAATCAACATAGGCGGAGGCAAAAACATTCTGGCCCGAGCCGTAGGAATGGATAACGTACTACAAGTCGATTACGGAAAATCAGTTTTGGAAGAAGGTGATATATTTCTTCTGACAACAGATGGTGTACACGATTTCATCAGTTCAGAGAAACTGATCGATTTTCTGAATGATGAACGTGAACCTCAACAGCAATGCGAGCGCATAATTGCTGAGGCTAAAATGGCCAACAGCGACGACAATATCAGCTGCGCGATTGCCAAAGTCGAAAAACTGCCTGATGAAAGCCGTGATGATTTCAATACCAAATTAACCCGACTACCGTTCCCACCCGATCTCGAACCCGGCATGAAGCTGGATGGTTACCGAATTGATCAAGCCCTTTTTGCCAGCAGTCGCAGCCAGGTTTATCTCGTTACTGACTTGGAAACTAATGAGCAAATGGTAATGAAGACACCATCGCTCAACTTTCAGGATGACGTGCACTACATTGACCGCTTTATTCAGGAAGAGTGGATAGGTAAACGCATCAATAGTGAGTACGTGGTCAAGATCATAACCCAAAATCGACCACGAACCTGTTTGTACTACCTAATGGAGTATGTGCCTGGTATTTCGCTCGATAAATGGATGGTTGACCACCCGTTGCCCTCTCCCAAGATGGCTATCACACTAGTAAAACAGATCGCTGCTGCGTTAAAGGCTTTTCACAATACAGAAACGATTCATCAGGATCTGAAGCCTGCAAACATCATTGTTGATGATGCAATGAAGATTAAAGTGATTGATTTTGGGTCTGTCTTTGTTGCAGGTATTGCTGAGATTTTTATTCCTATCGAGCATCTTGGTGCGCTTGGCACGGCTACGTACTCTGATCCTTATTACTTACAAGGCAGGAACACCGGGATCCAAGGCGACATCTATGCATTGGCCACCATTACTTACGAATTATTTACCGGTGAGTTACCCTATGGGGAAAAGATAGAGCAATACGTCAACAGCCATGACTTTGACAAGCTGCGATATATAAGCGCCACTGACCACAACCCCATTATTCCTCTATGGTTTGATCGTGCGTTGGAAAAAGGTGTGACGCTTGACATGCCAAAACGCTACAAACGACTTCAAGACTTTGTCAATGATGTAACTCGGCCTAATCCCGAGTTTTTAAAAGATGATCCCGCAATCGATAACAGCAAAGGTTTGCTTTTTTGGCAGATGATGTCCGCCTTTTGGGTTGCTATGCTGATACTGGTTGTCATTTTGTTTTCGACCACAGGATAACTGCTATGGAGCCGTCAGTAATGCAAAATCTGGTAACCCAATTTTTTAGTGTTGATCACGAACGACTTGATTTTCTATTTCGCATGTACCGGGAAAATAAACAGAACCAACGCTACAAGGCTGTTTTACTCTTCGACAAATTTAGTGAAGGATTGAAACGACACATTCGGTGGGAAGAAGAATTGCTGTTTCCCATGTTTGAAAAAGCAACCGGTATAAATGATACGGGCCCAACGGTGGTGATGCGACATGAGCATGATCAGATTAAGGCTATGCTTGACGAAATTAGTGAAAGCTTAAAAAACGACGATCATTCAGAAGCACTCGAAAAAGCCCTGTCAGAACTGCTTCTGCTACACAACGAAAAAGAAGAGCAAGTGCTTTATGTTCAGTGTGATCGAGCTCTGGCAGAGGAACAGTTGCTGGCGCTCTTTTTGGATATGTGAATTGACCATATCTTCATAGTATTGTTTGCTCAACGGATCGCCGCGCAGTGAAATGTACCGGCGATGCCTTACCTATTCTCAGAATCAGTTGTGGATATTTCAATGATTGTAAAACCGGTGGCAGTTGTTTTCTGAGGTCTGGCTCCTGAATAGCTTGATTCATGTATGAAACCGACAGACGATGATGTGCAAGCCCAAGTAAGAAAAACGTTAATAGTCGACCAGTATTCAGCCAGTCTGCTTTATCATCATTAGCGGTGGCAATCACAGCAAATGTCGGGCTCCCATGGCGGCACTTGTCGACATTATACTTGCCAATACTAGCTCCCCAATTGAACCAATTCAACATCGGCTTAGATAATAGGTGTGGAAGTGTGGTGTGATAAAAACCATGCCCGGTCAGACCATCTAGTTTTAGGCTCAGCATAGACCGCTGCCACGAAGTAAATTCGAATCGAAACCAGGGCTGCGAAAACTGGCGTTTGACCGCTTTTTCAATCATGTCTGAAAACTTTGAGATCGCGGCAATATCTGTTGAAAGCGCCAGTTGAACTGCAAGCGAATTGGCGTAGCCCTCTACACTATCGAATACTTGATTGGGTGGTTCAGTATCATCAAAATACCTTCGGTTAGTTTGCCTGTGCTTGATAGCATGAAACCACGCAATGTCATCATCAGACGGGTCGTAGTGTCCTGCTATGTTGATATGCGCCAACAAGTCTCTTTCAGTCGTGTTTTCATACTTTATTTTGACCGCAGAGCCAAAATAATGAGCGGCAACTTCGATCATGCCTATGGCTGCACCACAGCTGATTATTGCTTCACGAGAGTGAGGATCAACAAACCTGGACACTCGTTGTTTATCGAGAATGATATCCAATCCGTATTTGGATAGCCTAAAGCGCCAAGGTTGGGCATTATAATGAGACGGTGCTAGGATCGCATAATTCAATAAAAACGTGAGTTGATGCAGTTCGTCACCATTAAAAGGAAACAAGCCGTCTTTAATTTCACGTACGTTATCGACCATGGGTTTTAGCCGTCAGAATAGTCATAAGTATAGCTCGCTGGAGCTGGGTTTCCCCTTTACTAATTTGCAGTGATTTCTATCGGATTTTCGTTTCTATCAAACACGACATAACGAAAAATATTGTTACCTGTCATCACATCGTTGGTCATTTTGTTTAGATAGGGTTCTGCAGCTTCTGTAGTAGGAGGCTTATTTGAATCGCCCCCAAGACTGGCTATAAATACAAAATCCCAGTCTTTGTTTATGCTATCGGCTTCCTTCACCAAAGCGGCAAATTCAGACAGCTCATCAGGCAGTTTATCCACTACCATTTTGGGTTCAATGGAACCTTTTTTATCTTCTCGCTTTCTGCTTTTGTTGGTCTCGTCAGTTTTTGCGAACAAAAACAACAAGCGCTGCTTTTCGCTTTGCTCTTGTGCTTTTAATAAAAGGTCGGAAAACATGCCAGACATAACAATGAGCCTCTTGAAAGTTTCTGACTAAAGCGTACACATCGATCGGTCTTTATGCCATTGCGCACAAGGGGTAATGAACTACCCCTTAATAGGTAAAAACACTATATATGCGTCAGTCTAAGTGTGAAGCCGCGTGCGAGTATGGTAGTGACGAAGGGCATGCTCATTCCTCCGACCTTTTGAAAAAGCAGAGACTCGTTTTAAGTATCCAATTACGCGAGTTCCATGATCGATATCTTCAGAGCCACACGATGGACAAGCATGTAAAGTGCGTTTATCGATAGTTTCGCAAACATTGCAGATCGTAATCTTTACGTTCACACAAAAATAGTTACATCCTGCTTTCGCAGCAATATTAAGAAGATTTAAGGCGTTATTATAGGTTAACGTTTCCTCAAGATTGAGGTGAAGTGCTGAACCACCATCAAGGTATTGATTTAACTCTCTTCCATGCAGGATAAACTTGTCAATATGTGTGGTATTTGTGTTTTCAACAAGATAGAGATAACTGTTGTAACAGTCTCTGTTAACCAGATAGCCATCTTGTTTATCCCATTTGGCATTTTTGACTCCCAAATTTTCCGCAGGCACAAATTCAGTGTTGAACTGACAATTATAGTGCTTAGATGCAGCACGGTTTTGTTCGTAAATAACTTGCAGTTGAGCTCTAACAAAGTCTTTGTACTTTGGATTATTATCAACTTCGATACCTAAAAACTCAGCAGCTTCTGCCAGTCCGTTGACTCCCAGCGTTAAAAATTGCTTTTCCAAGCTAATGAAGCCTGCGTCATAAACAGGTAGTGCTCCCGCTGCTTTATACTCCTCGATGAGTCTACGATAAGCGACTTGATACTTGTGTATCTTCTGAACTTCAGTGCTTAAATCTCTGCCATCCTGAATTAATCGGTTCATATTAATCGTGATCACGTTAATAGAACCTGTCGATACACCCCCAGCACCCAAGCTGTAAGAAAACGTATTGTCTGTTATCTCATTGCGTAATCGGCAACAAGAGGCTAATGAATCGGCACTTTCGGATTGATAAACAAAAAATGAGTTACCTTCACTCATCGCTTTAGCACAGGTCGCTGCAAAATTGATGTCTCTGACTGCCCCGTCTTTAGTCAACATTGCCGCTGTGACTACTGGAAAGGTGAGCACTGCCCGTTTACGTTCATTGTTAAACCACTCGAGAAAGAATGCTTGCAGCGATTCAATGTTCTCCCATTTGGGTTTGCTCATGTCGGGAAACACAAACTCGCCAAACATTGAATCGAAATAGAACTCGTCATAAAGCGATATGTTCCAAAAAACGCTTTGATATCCCCGCGCAGCTGCAGGTTGGTTTAGGGCATAAACAACATGCTGTAGATGGTTAGCTACCTCTTTTGCATGCGTATCCAGATAATTTTCTCCATAATCTCGACGTGCAAAATGGTCGAAATAAATCAGAAACTCGACCGTCGCAATCGCGCCAGCAAATTGGGCACTAATAGCAAACACTAAGTTGACAAAACTGCCACAGAACGACTCAATATGTTGAGGAGCCTTGGATTCACCGCCAAGCTCAGTCAACCCATTTAAGAGAAATGGGTACATGGTAATTGAAGTGCAGTAAGGCTTTAGACTGGTTTCGTCATGTACATAGATTTCATGTGCTTCTATCTGCCGCTGGTACTCAAGCGCAAGTTCATGACCAAATAGCTCTTCAATCTTATTACTGACTAAAGCCCGGTTTACCTGAATGAAATAGTCTTTCATCAGCTCGGCTTCAAGCGTGGCAATGTTTTTGTTCGTCACATTTGCGTTGGCGTCTAACTTCGCGCCATCAGCAGCGGTTTCAGCATTTAAGTAACTATCGATAAACTGCAGTTTTTGTTTTATATGTTTATCATCGAGTGTTAGCACACTTATTCTCCCAAAATTTATGGTTTAGTAATTCGCCTGTATTGACGTTTATTAGTTTTTGATTGGTCGACGGGGAGTCCAGTCCGCCAAGTGAAAAAATCCACTTGCCGGTTTTCAAGAATGACAGTTGTTTTTGGATTTTTGAGGATACTCTTGGTAGTCCGGTATAAAGACAGGTCTTGAGTTGTGATTGTCTGGCAATACGGAGCTTTTCTATCAAAGCTTCTGTATTCCACTCACCGCCAAAAAAGAGCACGCACGTTATAAATCCCTCGTATTTCTTTAGATATGCAGCAAACAGTTCATTGGTCAGTGATTTGCCAAGACTGCAGTCCCAAATATCGGAGCTGTGGCAGCCCTCACAACGCAACTTACAGCCTGTTATCGTGAATCCAAGTGATACCTCATCAGGTACTTCTTGAAAAAGCACTTGAGGTTCCAGTGAGTTAAAAAGGGGTTGCATTGAATAGCCCGGTAACTACATGTGGTGCTATTTAAACACTAAAAGCACTATATGTAGTATTGATCCAGATCAAAGCATACAGCGGATCATCATTTTTCCATCTTCTCACAAAACGCTTGGTTGCAAAAAATGTCTGGTAATTGAGCGCTTAACGCACTTCTATCCATTCGAACGAAAGCTACGTAGATATATCTTTACTACATCCCGATCACTTTTTCTGCTGCTCTAGCTACCCATGAGTCAAGAGCATCTCGCTCGTTTGTGATCTTGTTATCAGGGTGCCCCAAGTACTCCTTAACTGAAGTGTTCTGCGAAATAAACTGACGTTTCCAGCTCATTGCATTCAACCCTTCGTCCTTATATGCAGTCATTAACTCATCGAGAATTCTTTGAAATGTGATGGAGGTATCACCTGCGCGGAAAAATAATGTGGATAAGCTTTCAGTATCCAATGTCCCGTCCTTCTTTGGCTTACACGTTAATTCAATTTCTAATATTTGAATCGTCGTCGATTTGTCTCGCTTAACTACAGCATGGCAATATCGACGAGGCCTACCTCCAACCAAATGCTGGCTGCGACATCTTTTCCTCGGGACGTCTCCTATACTGCTCTGAATTTGCCACCCGTGCTCTTCCTGCAGTTTTTGCAGCATAGATTGAAAGAACACAATTTTTTCAGGTGCATCGATTAAGTCTGGAGGATCAAGATTGTCAACATCCGCCTTTGATCCCTTTCCATTGTCACTCCCTTTCTTCAAGCTGGCTAATTCTTCAGGGGGTTGCTCCTGTAAATCATCCAAATCTGGTTCAGTTTGTGGTGGTAGCACTTTTACCTGCCTTGTGCTTCTTCTCGTGTCGAGTTCTACATCAAAGTGCAAGCCGCTTCTGCCTAACTTCAGCAAGTGTCTTTTTCTATTTGAGTTCGGTTTTGTGTCTGGATCCAGCTCTCTAGTATTTACGGGTGGTCTATTTGGTGGTTTAGGTTTCTCGTCACTATTTTCAGGGTCTTTGTTAAGTAAAAGGTGATCATCAGGGTGTGAAAAATAAACAACATCAAGGTCAGGTGCTGTAAGGCCAGAAACCGACCTAATCTCTCGAATAAATACCTGATTTATTTCAGACTCTCTGCCCGTATAGCCTGAAATTGAAATTTCACAGTGGCTTAAATCTGGCGGCGTAAAATCAAATGTCCACCGATCTGCGCCGTTTACTATGATTGAATTCTGATTAATTGATTTGAAAATCGAGCCGAAGCTATCTTGAATGTCAGGATCAAACAACAACCACGTAAAGAACTTTCGGTACTGTAAGTTATTCATGTACCTAACAGGTATATTCGAAGACAACTCAACGTTACCAACCCAATCTACAGACCAGGACTTACCGAGTTGCCACGTATTCCCCTGATAAACAGCAGCGCGAACCACTTCTGAAGAATGAAAGAAAAGCATGCGTGCGACTTCTGCTATTGGTAGCCAATATGCCCTTTCGTCAGTTGAGATTCTGTACAGAACACAATTGTCGAATTGACTTGAAAGACCATGAGCACGTTTTAAAGTGCCTGGTAAGTCTTTGAAAGTAGCCTTATGCCAACGCTCCTGAGTTGGCAACATAATTGTTTCCGTCCAACCCTGAGCCTTGTTTTCTGTTGATGTTCTTGGAAAAACGGTCCCTGGTGTTAATGCGGGAAGTAGGTCAATAGGTAAGGACCTTCTGATGTCACCCGTGTCTTTATTATGGAAATAACAAACAACTCTCCATTCTTTCCCAGGTTTTTGGTACCAATCACCCAGTAAGAGCAACTTAGATTCTTTGGGGATCCCACGAATTCCAATTTCATCGACCTCTGACACAGATCTGACTATCCTTTCCTTTGTTCTAGTGCTGCTATTTAAGTTTCAATCTTTGGGGTTACCAACTCTTCGCGAATGTTAGCAACTCTGAGCAAACGCCATCGCTTAACCTCATGGTTATTAGATTTTATTTGTTCGTAAGCAAGTCTTAATCTAAGGAGTTGGTGGTCTTCTACCGATTCTTCGTGAGAAGCCAACCACGCTGTCGTCAACGGTAGTTCAGATAGATGTTTCTCTACAGAGTTTGAACGGGGTAGTTCCCTAATTAATCGCGTTCTTGTTATACGCGGTCTGTTGGGCACGTTAGCCATGCCCTCATATACCGATTCAAGATGCGCAACGTTTTTTGCATCCCAATCACTGTAGTTAACGGCGTAGTGGCTTTGCGCATTTACTTTTCGTCTTGGCCGATTAGACATCAGCCAGCTCTTGTCGTTGCGATACAACCAAGCATAGATAGCACCGCCACGCTCGGCACCTCTAAGCTCTTTGACGCCTGCTCTTGGGTAACGCTTGAGCATATCTACCCAACTCGACCTGTATTTAGCAACTTCATTTTGTGCTGAGACTTTTTTACTAGCATGATTAATCACCAAAATTTTGTCTGGAAGCCTGCGTACTTTCTCCAATAACTTTGCTATTGGTAATTCGGGAACCAAAGCGGTTGTAACGAGTAAATGGCGAAGTGGGTGAAAGGACTTGCGATGTTTTCGAAATAAGTTCGTCAGCCAGTAGTTGTTTTCTGAAGACTGAAATTGATCCTCAAATACTGTTCCGGCCCAAGTTTTCTTCAGAAGCCTATGTATTTCCTGATGGCAGATCCGACTCTTTCTCACAAGTCCGAGTTCGGCTGCTAAATTTCTGTAAAATAATGTCCAACGGTTAAAGCCAAGTCCTGAAGATTGACTAGCATTAAGTAATTGTTCGTACCGGTCATGCAGTTCTCTTTCAATATCTTTCAGCTCTATATGTCTGATATCTGCATTCAATTTGCTCTCGTTCGCTGCAATAAAAAGATGTTTCTCTTTCGGATGGAAAGATATCGTTGAGTATTCCAGTAAACATGAATGGCGACTGCAAAACGCCAAGCCTGACAGTTGATGTACTCGTTTCCAATAACACTCACCGAATTCCTGATACTGTTCTTTCAAACATTTAGGGCAATAGCGAAAGTACTCCTGTTGTTTGATTGCGCTGGCAGCAATGCCAGATCGAGTATGAATGTCGCCTCCAGAGTCTGAACACATGGAACGAATAGTTTTTGAAGCCTGTTTCTGCGACAAGAAAGGTAAATTAATCGGTGCCAATGTGAATGACCTTATCAACTCTTCCACGCTAGTCGGCCAAACAAGTTGAAGGTTTTTAACGAGAGAACTCAAGTGGCTTGGTAAGTCCGGAACAGCGACCGCGGTTGAAGAAGAAAACACTTCCCTCAAAATGGATTTTTGATTACCCGCTAAACCTGCATGCTGCGCATAACGTGCAACCATGCTGTAAAGTAATTCGTCCTGATAAGGAACCGGAAAATAGCCCAGCATACTATCCAGCCAATAATTTATATATTGGGTAAATAAGACCTTTCTCCTTCATCACCTCATACATAGATCCTGATTTGTCGGCATACATCTTCCTGAGGTCTTTCTCAGGCAGTTGACCCCAGCTGTCACGGTTTGTATAGACTGGTTTGGAGCCAACATTTGTCTTTATTGTTTGTTCTTCGCCCGTTTGTGTAAGCGCCGTTGTCGCCATTTGTATTATCTGAAGCAGCGTTAGGTCTGGTTTCCTCGCCAATGCATCTGTAACGAGCGGCTTCGCGATGTCTTCGCAAATGCCCATTGAGACGATCGTTTGTATAGCTGAATTTGCGATATTCGTCTCATCAGACTCCCCCAACTCGATCGTTTTAGGTTTACCTAGAGGCTGTGATACTAGCTTATCCATCGCATTTATCATGCTACTTTCAAATTTTGGAAAAATGAGATCATTGCAATCTTCAAGTTTCTTCCTGTTGCCTGTCCGCAATGCATCAAGCAAAGGCTTAACGATTGAAAACTCATCTTCAAACACTTGCTCCAAGAGTTCGGGAGATATAATTTCGTCTTCTGGAGTGGATGCTAATAATACGGCGCGAGCTTGGGCAAGACAAAAGAGTTTCACAACAATGTCAGGCACTCCTTGCGTCAACTCGTACAGTTTATTTGTCAGCGACTCATTTCTCTCAACCTTATGGCTAAGCCACTGGTAAGGCCATAGCTCTTCAAGAAAATCTTCCCAGCTTTCATCCTTAGGCAATCGATCCCAGACCAGACTTCCATCTCCACTTGCGCGTCTTGCCTGCCGGAACTCGCTCGCAAATAGTCGCAAAGCTTTGGGCGTACCAATAAGTACAACAGAGACTTCTACGACATTTACAAGCGTTACCAAAAAGTTGATCATCTTCTTTTCGCCACCACTTTTCGCGAGACTCATATGCTGAAACTCATCGATGACAATTAAACCAATGGCGTGTATAAGGCAAAGATCAGCAACATCTGCCATCATTTTTGCGATTGTTGGTCTACCGGATGCGTACTGCTGCCTATAATTAAGGTTCAACCGGCGATCTAGCGCGATAAAAAAGCTTAAGCAGAAGTCGGAAAGTGAACCATCGTATGGGCAATCAACTTTAAGCCAGGGCACCTGGAGCATATGAAGGTCTGGATGGTATATAACACGCGGATAAGTGTTCAGTACAAGATTTGTCGTGGTTGATTTCCCTGCTCCGGATATTCCTGCAATCGTCATAGATGAAGCAGGAGAGTCCACATCATCATGCATATAGGTGGTTAGATTTTCATTCTGAATCAAGCCTCGAATTGAATTTAGCTTTCGCTTGAACGTTGCGGTTTTTGGGTTCCTATTGAGGTAGCTGCATCGGATGAGTTTCGACAGCTTCTGCTCGATAATGATGTGGTTGGTTTGGGGAACAAAAAAATCTCGCGTTAAGCGGTTTATTGCATGGGTTCGGATGTGGCATGGTAAATTAATTTCTTCAGGTTGAAAGTGTGGTCTCTTTCTCAAGGACTTTGCCACTTCTATGGGGCTCATTATTACCGGAAGCGCCGCGATCAGCGGGTTTTCATCGTACTCAGGCAAACCTGTTTTTTTGTATTCTGCTTCAGGAAACCTTGTAATTTTTGGGTTAGTCATCTGAGTCCCCATCTTTCAATAGGTCTTTCAACCGAGTTGGAAGTTTAAAGCTCTTTTGCTCGGCATTTGCCCCATGAATCGGTGTTACAGTCGCAGAAGTCCTTTCCAAATGTTCACTCCGTTCTGCTGTCTTATTGCTTCGCTCATACTGCCTTTCTTTACGCTTATTGACCGCTATCCCTTTCGCTCTTTGCGCTTTCTCTGTTTTCGTATATTTTGGTTGATACTGCTTGGATTCGTCTTTGATTTGCTGAAGTTCACTAACCAAATTAACCGAGCCTGATCGTTTCTTAAGTTTTGAAGTGGCTGCTACATCCAATCGAATGTCCTGGGTAACCCATAGTTCCCATATGGTTATATTGGCGTAAGCACGACTTCGGGACGTTAAGTATGCGGGTATAAATTCAGCATACGAGTCAGAGGGGCGAAGGTAAATTGCATTCGTACTGTATAAGTCATAGGCGACGGTAACTGTTTTAGGCCCTCTGTAATTCTCTTCGAACCAACCCCACTCCAGCGCTTGTTTACAGCTGTAATAACAGCCAAAAAGCTTTAGGCCATGCTCAGTCACAGTCGCGTTGGTATGAGGGAGCAGGTTGACCTTCACTAATTTAGGGTCAGGTCTTCTTAGTAAGCCTGTGCGATATTCGATTCCCCACGTCCATAGCGCCAAAGGGTTCGCTGGAAGTTTTTTCGGAATATCAGAGTCAATATCGTAAGTTCGAATAACATGATCATTATTATAGTGAAGCACTATCTTAATCATCATTTTCGTGAACTCTTTAAGAGTTAGTATTCCATCTTGCCGATAATCATTACCATGCCGTTTCTTACCAATTGGATTTTTGGTTACATAACCTTCAACAAACGGCTTCATTTTAGTCTGAACAGTTCGGAAATAGCGTTCAACAATTCCTTTCCAATCAGCTCGGTAGGCAGGCGTATTTTGAATCTCGACGTGAAAAGCTTTACTGAGTACTTCGACATGTCGACCAAGCATTTCACCTTTGTCTCCAATTATATGTTCTGGCAAACCCTGCATTGGCCATAGGTCAGGCGTGATATCAATGCCATGCTCTGCACAATAATCGACTTTATTTGCCATAGCATTTCCAAGCGCCTCCATTGCACTGACCCAGGAAGCATTTTCCAAGCCTATGTACATACCAACAATCGCTCGACTGAACACGTCGACAACAAAATACATAGTAGGTCGGCCAACTATTTCTGCTCGGTCCTGTTCTGACACAAGGTACACATCAGCAATGGTGGCATCAATTTGGTAAAGGTATCCAGGACCAGGCACTTCAGCTGTCGAGGTACCAATACTGGGACTGAAATCTTTCAGATAGTTAATTTCACCTTCACGCTTTTTGGTCACTTCGATCGATGTATATTCTTTCTGAAAAAAATATTTAAATTGACGCTCTGTTGGCACATTTATTAAGTCTTCCGGCGATGCTGGAATATTAACCCCATAAGCGATCAATAATTGGTTGTATGCATAATCGAAGTCATATTTATTTTCGTTGAGATAACTTTTTTGGATAACTACCCTGAACAGAGATTTGACTTGATCTGTGATCGGGACACCTTCACCCAGATTACGGGTACGGATGGGTCCGTTTCTCTTCTCTTTAAATGTTTTCGGTTTTCCTCGTCCCCCACACAAGTCATAACGGCCACTCAATGAATTCGGACACATACCGAATTGCCAATATTTTCGCAGCCAACGATACAACGTTTGCTTTGTAACTTTGTTCTCCTCCATGATCTTACTCATCAGCAATCCACGGGCCTTTCTCTCATAAATATCGGGCTCAGACTTGACTACATCCTTGATAGCAATCCATGCATTTTGTTGTACTTTCTCGGATTTCGAACCTGCCTTAGGTGCGCTCATACTGATATTTACGTAAGGGTCATTGATTACTTTAAGATCGGCTCTAGCCAACAAGTGTTCAAATTCTGATTTCCGTGTTGCTTGTGGTAGGGCTCTTTCGTCATCAACATTTATCCAATAAATTACTTGTGGATTGCTCCAGAGTATCCTGATCCTCTTGGTATCCCATTGATAAACATCATTTGGCATGAACATAATTTGCCCCCTGATTTAACCAGTACTCTGACAGTTCTATATCCCTTGCTTTTAGCTTAGTGTGCAGTGTTCCGTGAATGTCCCAAAGAAAAGCGTGTTGTGCGGCTAAGTGTCTGAAGTATTGGAGGTGAGCGCCGGGCTCTTGAGCATATTTGTCATCCAGCTCTCGCAACGGAACTGGCAATTTTTCTTCCGAATTGCCATCAAGCGCTTTGGCGATTCGTTCGAAAATGCTCATTCTCTCGGAAACCTCAAGGTCATAACTGTGCATGTGAGGCGCTAACCAGCGGATATTTTTTACCGACGTAACTGGCACATCGTGTTCTGTAATTGCGTACCAGGCTACTTTTTCATTTTCCCAAAAGCGACGCTCAATCTCCTGTTTTTCTAGTGTGCGCGCATCCTCTAGATCTTCAGCATACTTGACGGAAACAGCACGACTTACTAGAACCCCATCAATTTCCATATCAATTAAAAAATCAGTAGTCATAACCTGAAGTATCCCTTTGTATGAGGGATGTTTGATACCTAATCTTTTTGCAATATCAATAGTGGCTTCAGGGTTAAGAGGGAACTGCTCACGTATATCGACCACGGTATCATTCCAATCAAAAAGTAAAAATGCCGCAAGCTCAAGGTCTGAAAGTAGATGGACAATACGGTTATGAGTAAGAGCTGGACGGCGATGTACCCTTCCCTTGCTTGGAACATCTCGAACAGTTAGAAAGGGCTGATAATCTTTTCCATAACCTTGACCACGTTTTTCTTTTTGTAAGCGTCTCAGAATTGCAGGCTGAAGAAGACTCTTAATTTCTTTTGGGTAGGGGCTTAAGAAAGCGGTTTTCATACTCATATTGATAATCCGAGCAAGGCTATTAAGTAAAAGCATAGCTCGGATTATTTTAAGTATGATAGTTTTTTGTTTAGTATGACACTTTTATGTAAGTATGATACTTTTTTGTCAATCTACACAACAAGCGACGACGTGGCAAGAAACGCTTGCCTACCCGAACCCCTGAGCCACTGGCCGTACCCGTTCAGGCCAACCATTGCTGGTCGATGGACTTTATGTGTGACAGCCTGCAATGCG